>CAMWNM010000027.1 GCA_947175635.1 uncultured Bacteroidales bacterium
CGAAGAACGGGTAAGATGCGAGGCGCGGCTTGACGGGATGTGAGGGAGCGTACTTATGTACGTGACCGAACCGACCGAAAGCCGCAACGAAGAACGGGTAAGATGCGAGGCGCGGCTTGACGGGATGTGAGGGAGCGTACTTTCGTACGTGACCGAACCGACCGAAAGCCGCAACGAAGCAGATTGCCCGTTATCCTACCCGTTCCCGCGAGCGTGTGAGAACGGACAAGATGCGAGGCGCGGCTTGACGGGATGTGAGGGAGCGTACTTTCGTACGTGACCGAACCGACCGAAAGCCGCAACGAAGCAGATTGCCCGTTATCACACGCTCGCCTTGATGAACTCGCGATTGAGCTTAGCTATATGCAAAATCTTAATCCCCTTCGGACACTCAGCCTCGCAAGCACCGGTATTGGTACAATTGCCGAAGCCTAATTCATCCATTCTGGCAATCATTCGCTTGACACGATCGGCCGCTTCCACCCTACCCTGCGGCAGGTGGGCAAGGTGCGAAACCTTGGCCGACACGAACAGCATGGCCGAAGCGTTTTTACAAGCCGCCACACAGGCACCGCAACCGATGCAGGCCGCCGCGTCCATGGAGGTGTCGGCATCTTTCTTGGGAACGGGAATGGCATTGCCGTCGGGCACACCGCCCGTTGTAGCCGAAATATAACCGCCGGCCTGAATAATCTTGTCGAAAGCCTGACGATCTACGGTAAGATCCTTGATTACAGGGAAAGCTGCGCTTCTCCAAGGTTCGATATAGATGGTATCGCCGTCCTTGAACTTGCGCATATGCAGCTGGCAGGTGGTAATCTGGCTGTCGGGACCATGCGGATGCCCGTTGATATACAAACTGCACATACCGCAAATGCCTTCGCGGCAATCATGGTCGAAGCAAACAGGTTCCTCGCCTTTGGCCACCAACGATTCGTTGAGGATATCCAACATCTCCAAAAAAGAGCAGTCGGAAGAAATACCGCTTACCGGGTATGTTTCAAAACGGCCTTTTTCTTTTGGACCGCTCTGACGCCATATTTTCAATGTAAAATTCATGTCTTTTGTTTTTACAGGTACATCTTGTATGCCAAAGGGCATTAATTTTTATAGTTGCGGACAGCCACCTTGATGTTTTCGTATTCGAGGGGTTCGATATGACGCTCGGGGTCGGCATCCTCGCCCTTGTATTCCCAAGCCGAAACGTGCATGAATTTTTCATCGTCGCGCTTGGCTTCACCTTCGGGCGTTTGATGCTCTTCCCGGAAATGACCGCCGCAGGATTCTTCCCTCAGCAAGGCATCCTTGGCCATCAGTTCTCCCAATTCGAGGAAGTCGGCCAAACGGAGGGCTTTTTCCAATTCGGGGTTCATCTCGTCGGCACGTCCCACCACCTTGAGATCACGCCAGAATTCGGTACGCAGGGCTTTGATTTCACCGATAGCCCATTCAAGGCTCTTGGCGGTACGTCCCATACCTACACCTTCCCACATGATATGACCCAAACGCTTATGGAACGTATCGGGCGAAGTTTTTCCCTTGATGTTGCACAAACGGTTTATCTGTTCCTTAACCGCCTTCTCAGCCTGGTCGAACTCGGGCAGGTCAGTAGGCACGGGACCGTCGGAAATATGCGAGGAAAGGATGTTCTGCAAGGTGTAGGGAATCACGAAATAGCCGTCCGACAAGCCCTGCATCAAGGCCGAGGCGCCCAATCGGTTGGCGCCGTGGTCGGAAAAGTTGGCCTCACCCAAGGCAAAAAGGCCGGGCAAAGTGGTCTGCAATTCGTAATCCACCCAAAGACCGCCCATCGTGTAGTGAACCGCCGGATAAATCATCATCGGGGTTTCATAGGGATTCTGGTCGGTAATCTTTTGGTACATCTGGAAAAGATTGCCGTAGCGTTCTTCGATTTTTTTACGGCCAAGGCGTTCGATCGCGCTCTTGAAATCGAGGAAAACGGCCAAACCCGTTTCATTCACGCCGAAACCGGCGTCGCAACGTTCTTTGGCGGCACGCGAGGCCACATCCCTCGGCACCAGATTGCCGAATGCCGGGTAACGGCGTTCAAGATAGTAGTCGCGCTTTTCTTCGGGAATATCCACCGGGCGGATCTCACCCTTGCGGAGCTTCTCCACATCGCTTTTTTCTTTGGGCACCCAGATACGGCCGTCGTTACGCAAACTTTCGCTCATCAAGGTAAGCTTGCTCTGATAGTCGCCATGTACGGGAATACAGGTGGGGTGGATCTGGGTAAAGCAGGGATTGGCGAAGCAGGCACCTTTTTTATAGGCTTTCCAAGCCGCGCTACCGTTGCTGTTCATGGCATTGGTACTTAAAAAGTACACATTGCCGTAACCGCCGGTACAGAGCAATACGGCATGAGCCGAATAGCGCTCTATCTCTCCGTTCACCAAGTTGCGGCAGATGATACCGCAGGCGTGGCCGTCTTTCACCACCACGTCCATCATTTCGCGGCGGGCGTAGAGCTTAACGCTGCCCTTGGCTATCTCGCTGCTCAAGGCTCCGTACGCCCCGATCAACAGCTGCTGACCGGTCTGACCGCGGGCGTAAAAGGTACGCGAAACCTGCGCCCCGCCAAAAGAACGGTTATCCAGATAACCGGCATAATCGCGGGCAAAAGGCACGCCTTGCGCCACGCATTGGTCAATGATATTGTTGCTCACTTCGGCCAGACGATACACATTGGCTTCGCGGGCGCGGTAGTCGCCCCCTTTGATGGTATCGTAGAAAAGACGGTAAATGCTGTCGCCGTCGTTCTGATAGTTCTTGGCGGCATTGATCCCCCCTTGGGCGGCGATGGAGTGCGCCCGGCGGGGACTATCCGAGATACAGAATATCTTTACATTGAAACCCAACGCACCCAAGGATGCGGCGGCCGAAGCTCCGGCAAGACCGGTACCCACCACAATCACATCCAGCTTCCGCTTGTTGGCGGGGTTTACCAAATGCTGTTCGGCTTTATATTTGGTCCATTTCTGAGCCAACGGCCCTTCGGGCACTTTTGAATCCAGCTTATTCATATAGCGTATGTGTTTTTTACATTAATAAAGGATGTTCAGACCTATGGCCACCGCCCAGAACATCAAGGTTACCACCACGGCATACAAGGCGCCGATACATTTCAGGGCCTTGTCGTAACGCGGCCCGTTCAGCCCCAATGTATGCAAGGCCGAGGGAAAAGCGTGAATCAAATGAATGCACAGGGCGAGTATCAGCACCAGATAAATCACCAGATAAGCGGTGTTGTTGAACAGATCCACCGCCATGGTGTAAAAATCCGGCTCATAATCCGAAAATTCAGGGCCGAACACCACTTCCAGTTCTTCACGGGTGATATTGCCGGCCACGTCTTTGAACGAACCCGTTTCGGTATCGCGGAACATTTCTATAAGACGTTCCTGATTCTGCTGCACATACACAGGGTCGGCGTTCTGCACCGCATCAATCTTCACCAGATACTTGCCCGGCACGATATCCATCTTTACAAAATAGAAGTTGAGCATATGCAGCACCAAAAATATCGCCACCAGGATACCGGTATAGATCATGAATCTGGAACCCGGAGCGGTGGCCGACTTGGTGGACACTTTGTATCTTACCGGACGGGCCCGCCAGTTCTGAATCTGAAGAACCACCCCCAAGGCGATGTGCAGGATAAAGACGGCGAACAAGACAACCTCAAACACCTTTATGATGTAGTTGGTCCCCATAAAATGGGCGGCCGCCCTGAACCATTCGCCACCGTCGGCACGGAGCATGCAAAGGTTGATGCCGGCGTGCAGCAACAGGAAAATCATCAGAAAAGCACCCAAAAGCGCCAAGGTAATCTTTTGCGTTACCGAGGCGAATCTTTTAAATTGCGACATATCGGTTTGGTTTTTTATTTCTTAAAAAAGGTTGCCGATTACCGAAAAACAATCCGATAACCGGCAACGGAGAGCAAAGATACGAAAAGTCGAGCGACCTATCGGGCTATCACGAATTTTGCCGCCTCCCGGTTGCCCCGCGAGGTTTCAAGCACCAACACATACACGCCTGCGGGCCATCCGGATATACCGAAAGAAGCTGTTTGCGTGCCGGCATCCAAACGAAGATCCGAAGCCAAGACCTTGACTCTCTGCCCCATTGCGTTGATTACATACAGATTGCCCGAAAGGGATTCGGCGGCGGTAAAACGCACCTCCAACGTACCGGCGGCAGAACGGAGCACCTGCATCACCGATGTGTTTCCATCCTGCACACATTCTGTTTCATTAGCCACCCCGATAGGTGCATGCGAACCGATAGGAAGCCTTATATCGTCCAACCAGACTTTGTCTTCACCCTTGGCTTCGGATCCGTCCTTGGTATAGGTCCAGGTTAGTGTATGCACGCCTTCGGTCAGGGAAAATTCGGCATATTTCCATTCCTTGGCCTCTCCCGCCCATCGGTTCATCCGCACACCGTCGATATAGAATACCAGAAAATCACCCAAGGAACTGTTGAGCGATTCGGAGGAGGTGAAATAGTAGAATCCTACCTTGTCGTCCATCGGAACATCCACCTCTATCTGCAAGGTACTCGTCTGGTTATCGCCGATGGTGGCGCTGGCCACGCTGTAGGCACCTTGATGGACACGGCTTTTGTCGATTACCCAATCGCTGTTTTTATCCCAATCCACAAACGAGAAGTCTCCGCTTTCAAAAGTCTCCACCACCGGGGTGATATACGACCGCACTTTATCTTTCATGGAACGGCCTTTCGACTCAAACTCGAAATCGATGCTGTATATCGAATAATATTCGCCCGGTTCGCTTGCCGCGCTGTACATGAAAGCAACGGTTTTTCTTTCGTTGTTTATTATCGTGCCCAAATCGAACACCGTATCGGGGAAATAAAGATAAGGTGCCGGCGAAGATATCCGCAGTTTCACATCTGCCACCTCTATCGTGCCCGGATTGACAAAAGTAACAAAAGCTTTTACGGTTTCACCGTTGTCGATCACCCCATTGGGAACACTGCCTTCGGCATCATCGATAACAAAATTCCAAACCTGCAGTTCCGGCGCTTCAACAAGGAATGAAAACGCACGGGATAAAGTTTCTTCGGCATTGTTTTCCATCACCATCTCCAACGCATATCTCACCGTGTAACGGTTGGGAACGTTTTTGTCTATGCACAGCACGAAATCGTGTTCCAATACCATTTCCTGACCCGGCTGTATGGTTTGCGAAACAACAAAGCCGGAATCTTCAACCCGCAGGTACTGATCTTGACTGACCAACTTCAATTCAGTTTCTTCGATAGCCTTCGTGCCCACATTACGTATCGTACAGCGTACCTTGTAACGTTCTCCGTACAAACCTTTGGTTACGGTATTGCCGGCTTCATCCAGCACCTCCTGAGAAGACACCACCAAATATTTCTCAGAGGGAATTATCGCTTCTACCGTACCATGGTAAGGAATACGGTTCTGGGCAACAACCGTAAGATTCACCAAACCCGGATCATCCAGACCTTCCACCGTCAGTTCGGCCAGACCGTCCCGAGCTGCAACGGCCGATCCGAACACATGGCCGTCCCTACTCAGACTCACGCGGGCATAAGGCACCGTAACAACGCGGAATGAGGATTCGCCAAGCACGATGGAAGGCTCGCAATCCACATCGATTTCTGTAGGACGGTGGGTGTACGGTATGTAAGAAGGGTCGCCGAAGAGGTGGTAAACCTGCCAATAGTATTCTTCCAGACCACTGTTGGCCCGTTCCACTTCCATATTACCCGCATATATGATGTCGTAGGCCGTTAAGGCCCAATCCTCATAAGGCTCGCCATGGGTATGGTAGAGCATATCGTTGGAACCCTTCCCTGTATTTTCATACGCAAGTGTGGCCGAACTGCTCAGATTACTGGTGTAACCTATCGACCAATACACATCCTGATCGAAATAAGTGCTGTTGGAACCGCCTATATAGACCACCGCGCCGGCATCCTCCCTGCGCAGCAAGGCCTCTCCGAAACAAGTGGAGATATCAAACGATCCAGTGAGACAACAGTTGCCGATCATCAGCGGATATTTGTCTTTATTGGTGAGCCGGGCCACATCGGAATTGGAAATATAAGGATCAGCCCAACTGTTGGTGGAACCATGGGCCGTATAAATGATAACCGAAATACCGTTGTTGATCTGTTGGATTATATCCTCCGACTTGCTGCCCGATTCCGGATACAGATATTTATGGGCATGACGTTGCAAGGTGTCGAACATATACAGCGAATGGATGTAGTTGACGGTGGGATTGAGATGGGAGCGTCCGAAATTGGCGTCCATACCGGCAATAATTACCGTTGTGTCCAGAAAAGCCGTTTTTCCGGGCTTTATCGATTCCATGTAGATGGTCTTGTTGATCTGCGGCATCAGCTCCGACACGCTGGCAGCCGACATACGTCCGTAATGCACATCGGGGAAATGGTCGCCCGTATATTCGCAGAGATACAGATCCGAATAGTGGCCGTCGTCTCCCCAGCTGCTCGTACCTGAATACTTTTGGGTGGGTATCTGGCCGAGGTCTCCGACAAAAAGCACGTAAGAAGGGGCCGGGGCGGCCGGAGTGGCGTTATCGTACAGATCTTTAAGATAGGCGCGGATGGATTCCTTGCTCTGCCCTACTTCCGGTTGGTCGGTATAGGCCTGAATCACCTCATAACCCATACGGGTTTTCCAATTGACGAATTTCTGCAACGAATCCTTGAACATGGCATCGGCCACAATCACATAGCGCATGGGGCGGGCATACAGATCAGCCTTCACATCCCCTTTGGACTGAGCGGCCAGATACTTTTTGAGAGAAACGGGATTGAGTACCTTTTGCTGCGCATATTCAAAAACGGGCGAATAATAACGGTTCTTTTTATCATAGGTAGCCTGCAAATCCGCATTGTCGAAAACAATTTCAAAATCCAAGGCGGTATAGACACGCAAGGTATGCGTGGCGGCATTGTATTGGAAAGGCTTCACTTCCATTTTTGCCAGCCGTGTGCCACGCATTTCGCCCAATACATTCACTTCCACCAGGGCGGAAGCGCCGTCGCGGTCAGATACGAATCCGTTGCGGGCATAGGCTTCCTTATCGTACTGGAAATCGGGCAGACTACGGGCGCTTTTGCTTACCGGAGGCTGCACGGGATACAAAGGCGCCGCGTAACCGGCCCCGGCCAAATCGATGTCTTTATAAGCCACATGGGTATATTCCACACGGGGCGTGGCACCCTGAGGAACTTCAATCATCTCTACCCGCACCGGTAACTGAGGAAAACCCACTCGTTTGGTAAACGTATAGCCGGCCATGTAAATGCGGGTAAAATCGTGAGGAACATTGGCATCGGCCGTACTTCCGGCCTGTTCGGACGAGAATACCTCCGCCTGGTCCACGCTTCCGATCCGGTTTTGGAAACTTAACCGGTAAAACGTTTGCTCACTTAACTTAAAATTGTTTTCAAGACGGTTTTTTAACTTGATTCCGCCACTTCCGTCCGGAGCCGCCATCAAGGTGGCCGCACCCATCAGAAGCCCTCCGACAAACGCGAAGAATGCAATTAAATTTTTCATTTTGTATTTCTCTTAGTTTGGTTGTGTTTCTATAATCATTCGTTATCGTTGAGCGCATTGGCACCACTCACGATTTCAAGAAGCTCGTTGGTGATAGCCGATTGTCTCATCTTGTTATACTTGAGATTCAACTCTTTGATAAGCGCTTCGGCATTGTCGGACGCCTTGCTCATGGCCGTCATCCTCGCTCCGTGCTCGGCAACGGCCGACTGACAAAGGGTAAAATAGAAATACAAAACAGGAATCAACGGCAACATCATGCCGATTACCGCCGGTAAATCCGGCAGAACCTCTGTCTGGGAATCAAAATTGGAAGCATATTTGCGGGCCCGATGCACATTGTCGATTATGGCCACGGAAGTTTTTGTCCTACTTTCTATCTTCAACAAGGAATCGCCCAGTTCCAAGACCCCGTCCACGGGAAGAATCGTACGGGAGCGCACAATCTGTGTGGCGGCATTGATAGGCTTGCAGTAAACGATATCCACCCGGTGCAGCCCGCCCGCCTTGAACTCCGCCACCACCTCTTTCATCACGCCCGCCGCCTTGGCATAGTCAAGCCCTTCGATAGGCAGCCCCGGACGGTCTTTGAACAAAGGATACGGTCTGGATGAAAAATAAGAAACCGCACGGTTCCCCACCGCCAGAATCCGGATGTCTTTTTGGGCGACATGCGTATAATGTTCTTTGATATACGCCTCTGCCCCCTTGCATATATTGGTGTTGAAACTGCCGCACATCCCCTTGTCGGACGCGATAACAATCAGCAATACCTTTTCTTCTTTGGCATAGCCCTTATGCAAAAGCACGTTTTCTTCCGCATCTTCCTTATCGGACACGATGCTGCGGTACACCTCCAGCAAACGGAGGCATATGCCGCGCACGTTGGCCGCTCTGACCTGCGCCTTGCGCAGCTTCGACACCGATACCATTTTCATGGCCGAGGTAAGCTGCTGGGTGGAGTGCGCCGACTCCAAACGTGTTCTGAGTTCCTTTAGACCCGCCATATCAATTTTCGGCTTCCGTTGCTATATTAAGGCTTTCCACCGAATCGGCCGCCGCTTTGCGCAAAACCTCCTCGATATCCGAATCCATATCACCGGCCGCGATGCGGGCAAGCGCCTCGGGCCACTGCGCCCTAAGCCGCCGCAAATAATCTTCCTGAAATTCCTCCACCTTTTCAACCGGCAACTTCAACAGCAATCCTTTCACACCGCAATACAACACCGCCACCTGCTCTTCCACTTTCATGGGCGAATACTGCGGCTGCTTGAGCAATTCCACGTTACGGTGCCCTTTGTCCAAAGCCAGTTTGGTGGCCGGATCCAAATCGGACCCGAACTTGGAGAAGGATTCCAATTCACGGAACTGCGCCTGGTCGAGCTTAAGCGTTCCCGCCACTTTCTTCATCGACTTTATCTGTGCCGAACCGCCCACACGCGACACGGATATACCCACATTGATGGCCGGACGGATACCGGCGTTGAACAGACCTGTTTCAAGGAATATCTGCCCGTCGGTAATCGAAATCACATTGGTGGGGATATAGGCCGACACATCGCCTTCCTGGGTTTCGATAATGGGCAGCGCGGTAAGCGACCCCCCCCCTTTCACCTTGCCTTTGAGACATTCGGGTATATCGTTCATCTTCTGCGCCACTTCATCCGAACGGATGATTTTTGCCGCCCGTTCCAACAAGCGCGAATGGAGATAGAAGACATCGCCGGGATAAGCCTCGCGTCCGGGCGGACGGCGAAGCAGAAGCGACACTTCCCGATAGGCTACCGCCTGTTTCGACAAATCGTCGTACACCACAAGGGCATGACGGCCCGTATCACGGAAATATTCTCCGATAGCCGCTCCGGCAAACGGAGCATAGAACTGCATGGCGGCCGGATCGGCCGCCATTGCCGCAACCACAATCGTATAGGGCATGGCCCCGTTTTCTTCAAGTGTCTTTACAACCGAAGCTACGGTTGAACCTTTCTGGCTGATGGCCACATATACGCAATATATGGGTTCTCCCTTTTCGTAATTCGCCTTCTGGTTGAGAATGGTATCAACGGCAATGGCGGTCTTGCCTGTCTGACGGTCGCCGATAATCAACTCACGCTGTCCGCGGCCGATCGGAATCATAGCGTCCACGCTCTTGATACCGGTTTGCAGAGGTCTGGCCACCGGCTCCCGGTAAATAACGCCCGGCGCCTTGCGTTCAAGCGGCATCTCGAATTTCTCGCCTCCGATGGGGCCCTTGCCGTCGATGGGCTGTCCCAAGGTGTTCACCACACGCCCCAACATCTGTTCGCTCACCCCTATAGAAGCAATCCTATGGGTACGCTGCACTTTATCGCCCTCCTGCACTTCTTCCGAATTACCCAACAGCACAACCCCCACATTGTCTTCCTCCAGATTGAGTACGATACCATCCACACCGGCAGAGGTAAATTCCACCAGTTCGCCCGCTTCGGCATTTTCCAAACCGAAAACACGGGCGATACCGTCGCCGGCCTTGAGCACAGTGCCCACTTCCTGCATATCGTCCCCCATGTCCATGCCCGCCAATTGACGTTTTAAAATATCCGTCACTTCAGATGCCTTGATCCCTGTCATTGTATTCTGTGTATAGCTTATTTAACCATTTGTTTTATCCACGCCCAGATTCCGGCGGATTCGTTGCAGGCGGCCTGCCACACTCTTGTCTATGTACCGCCCGCCCACTTTAAAAGTGAAGCCGCCCAGAAGCGAAGGCACCACCCGGCTGCTCATCTCCACTTTCCTGCCGGGAAGACTTTGTGCGAACCAATCTGAAAACATCCTGTCTTCCGCTTCCGAAAGCGGATGAGGGGTATCCACCTCCACATGCACTATGCCTTTCTTGGAACGGTAAAGCGAAACATACGAACGCACGATTCCATATACGTCGGCACTCCGGTTGTTTTCCACAATCAGGTGCAGAAAACGCACGGAAAGAGAGTCTATTCTCTGTCCAAGTGTCATTTCGACAGCCTTTTTCTTGTGCGCCACCGGAATAACCGGACTGGCCAACCAAGCGCGGATCTGTTTGGCTTCCGCCAAAAAATCGGCCAGCATGCACATATCCTTGTACACGTCCTCGCCTTGTTTTTTTTCCTCTGCCAAGGCGTAAAGCGCACGGGCATAGCGTATATTGGCTTTTGAATATTGCATGGCTACAATTTCACGTTTTTCAATTCACGTTCGATAAAAGCCTGCTGACGCGCCGGATCCGAAAGTTCTTCGCCCAAAATCTTCTCGGCTATATCGAAAGACAGCTGCGCCACTTCGCCGCGGATTTCCTCTATCGCCACACGCTTCTGGCGTTCTATCTCGGTTCTCGCCGCGTCCACGATCCGCTCGTATTCGGCTTTCGCCCTGACCTTGCTGTCTTCTTCGATGCGGTTTTTCATATCCACCGCTTCTGCCAGCATCCTTTCCCGTTCCGCTCTGGCGGAAGCCAACATGGCCTCGTTGTCGCTTTTCATGCGGGCGATTTCATGCTGCGCCTCTTCGGCACGGCTGAGTGCCGTCGCTATCTTTTCTTCCCGTTTTTCGAGCATACCGTTTATAACGGGGAAAGCCCATTTCTTGAGAATCAAAAACAGCAACAAAAAAATAAGGAGTGTCCAAAAAAGGACACCGACACCCGGCATTACCAATTCCATAAACACATAGTTTTAAAGGGAAAAACCGTTTTCCTCCTACATCACGACCGCAAGCAGACCCACTACCACGGCAAACAGCGCCACCCCTTCCACAAAAGCCGCCGTAAGAATCATGTTGGTACGGATATCGTTTACAGCTTCAGGCTGGCGAGCAATGGCATCAACAGCACCTTTACCGATGGCTCCGATACCGATGCCCGCACCGATGGCGGCAAGACCCGCACCGATGGCACCGCCCATCTTGGCCAATGAACTCAAGTCGGTAACGGTGGGAACCACATTGCTTGCTACATCCAAAAGGATTGATAAGGACAACATAACTTTTATTTTTTAGTGTTAGTATTCTGTTTCTGTTTTTTTATCAGTGTTCTCCTTCGTATCCCAAGGCTCCGGCCAGATAGGAGGAAGAAAGCATGGTGAAAATATAGGCTTGGATAAATGAAACCAGCAGTTCCAACGCATCGGCGAACAAGCCGAACAGAATCGTGAACGGCGATACGGCCCATCCCAAGGCCACGTTGCTTGCCCCGAATATCAACACCAGCGAAACGAAACCCAAAATGACGATATGGCCCGCCGTCATATTGGCAAAAAGCCGCACCATAAGCACAAACGGCTTTGTAATCAACTCCATAAGCTCAATAAGGGGCATCAAAGGCACAGGAACCTTCATCCACAGGGGCACCCCGGGCGTGTTGAAAGTGTGTGCCCAGAATTTTTTGGTGGAAAAGCCCATCATGAGTACGAAAGTAAGCATGGCCAATATGAGGGTGACGGAAATGTTGCCCGTAACGTTGGCCCCAAAAGGAAAGAAAGGTACGATACCCAAAAGATTGCCTAAAAAGATAAAGAAAAAGAGGGTGGCGAAATAGGGCAGGAAGCGTTTGCCGTGCTTCTTTCCCAGATTGGCGTACACCACCTGGTCGCGTACAAACAGATAGACAGGCTCGAAGAGGGCCGCCACGCCTTTAGGCGTGTTTTCTCCATTACGCTTGTAGCCACGCACGATGAAAGCGAACAGCAGCAGGATAAACAGGCAGGAGATGAACAGGCCGAAGACGGTTTTCGTAATGGAGAAATCCAGCGGACGCTGGGCGGCCACCACACGGGTGCCATCGGGCGTCGTTTCAAGGGCCACAATCCTTCCCTTGAAGGGATTTTCCGTCCGGAGCTGGAACTCTTTGTACGTATGACGTTCGTTTTCAAATCTTTCTGATGAAAAAACATGCAACTTCCCTTGATACAGGAGAATGACCGGCAGATGAAGTTCGATTTTCCTGCCTTTCCAATCGCAGATATGCCACGAATGTTTGTCCGTAACGTGGTCCAGAATCAGTTCACCGGCATTGAAACTTTCTTTGCCGGCGGTAGGCCCGCCCTGTTCGGTTTCGGCCCGAAGGCTGAAGAGACAGGCCGAAACCAGCCCTAAAACCAATACCGCAAGTACTTTTAAATACAGTTTTTTCATTTTCCGGCAGCCCATCGCTTGAAACGGGCAAGGGTTGCGAATTTAGCGAAAAGATTTCAATCCTCCCAAAAAAATACCGGCTGCCCTTCCGCATATTTTCCCTGAATTATTAAATAATGTTAATTTTTAGTTTCTTTTTGTTAAATTAACATCTTTTCGCTTTTTAATCATATACTTTTGTTTCCAAAAGATTGTAATCAACTTCTTTTTCAACTAAAATGCAAAAGACATGAAAACACAACCCCTCCATCTTCACGGAAAAGCTTTTTTCCTATTGCTGTCCGTCTTGCTCTCTTTTCTGCTTTCCCCCTTTTCCCATGCCGCGAACACCGCTTATGCCAACTACAACACTTTTACCCTCAAAGCAAAGGTAACGCACAACAACAATGCCTGCACGTCGCGCAAGAACGCCCCCCATATATGGCTGGATCTCTCCGGGTCCTTTTCTTCAAAAAACGACGGACTTTTCTCCTGCCTGCCGCCGGATATGGCAGATTATAAAGCTTTCGGAAACAAAGACACGCTTTCTCTCGACATTCCCCTGCACCAATGCTTTCAATATCTTCCCGAAGATGACTTCGTGCCTTCGGATTACTTTCTGATTATCTCCCTGGGTAAAGAAGCAAGCGCCCAGACAAGCCCCACAAGCGGCATCGACCTCAGCAATCCACTGAATCCCGCCTTCGGTGTGGGAATGTGGGAGTATCAGACCGGCAATTCCAATCTGTACACCTATAAAGTGCGGCTTCAGGATATGCTTATGCATGGGCTGCATATCCGTTGGGGCTGCGAATCGATAGAACTGCGCCTCGAGACAAAATGTGCGTTCAAGGTAAACAACAGCGGCATACGTTACGTGGGATATCCCTATCGCCACGGGGTTGAAGCCGAAGCGGCCTGCAAGGCGTCCGAAAATTACGTTTACACGCCGCATATATTCATGTGGGAATATGCCCACGCGGGCACAGACGACTTCATGCCCGACACGGTAACGGGGAAAAGCCGCCTGATAAGCCCGGATTGTTTTCCGGATTTACCTTTCGGAAGAAACCTGCTGATAAAGGTGGCTGACGGACGGGCCGCTTCCTCGGCAAACACGCAGGTGCTGCATTTCTATCCCAACATACCTCAACCGACCCGCACCACGGTGCAAAAAATTCCGGAAGGGGAACCCTACCTGCGCAACATTACGCTTACATTCAACAGACTGTTGCAGGAAAATCCCAAAGAGGAACTTACGGTGATAACCCTCTACCGGCAAGTGGCCATATCTTCCGACGGATCATTCAAACCTCAGGAATCCCAGGTAATCACACAGCATACCGTAAACATGGCGTTGATGAAAAACACACACTCCTATACGTTCCCGGTACCTCCATACAGTGTAACGGAAGGTACTTATTACGTTACCGTGGAAGGAAGCGTGAACGGACGCAGCAACCATCCTTCCCTGCCTGAAAACGACACGCTTCCGACCTCCGTGAAGACGGCTATGTTTCAATGTGTTCCCATTGAGGTAAGAAACAACGAAATACCCATCGAAGCCGTGGAATTCACACCTCCCGTATGCCACGGCGGGAAAGGGAAAGTCAAGATCACCATAGAAGGGTGTTTCCTGCCGTTCGTTTCAAACAAACCCGATTTCTACTATAAAAACGCGGACGGAAGCTATCTGTCCATTCCCTTCACCTGCACCTATACCGGTATTCAATCCAACCCGCATGCCACCTTCGAATGCGAAGATATCGACGAAACCAAAACCGAACTCAAGATTGTAATCCGCAGTATCCTTTCTTCGGGCAGCACCATACACGGAAGCTCTTCCTCCGGTTCGGCCACGGCAAGCGACAATGCAAGTAAAAGCGCGTCCCAATCGGATCAGACGTCTTATGTAAGCATCGATTTCACGCAACCCGAGGCCCTGCGTTTTCCCGTTTCCAAAAAAGACATAAGCGGATATTACTACGAAAACGGAGTCCGCAAAGCTTCAACAGACGGATTCATCGTTCTGCAAAGAAGCCTGGCCGGAGGAGGAAGCAAGCCCTACACTTTCCACTACGAACAATACAGCAACCTGCTTTTGGGAAAGAAACCGTTGCTGACCGATACCCTGAAAGTCATCTTGCCCAGCCTTTATTATCTATACATGGAAGACCGGGCCGGCTGTTCCTACGACACTTCCGTATCGGTGAAAGACTTGGGCAAAACGCTTTGGGTTGCGCTCTCCACAGAACGCCTGATCTCCTGCCATGACGCGAACGACGGCATTCTGCAAGCCACCGTATCACAAAGCACAGGCGGAACACTCCGTTACAAATGGTACAGGAACGATACCCTGATAGCCGGAGCATCGACCGCGAGGCTTGAACATGCAGGCCCGGGCAGATACAAGGTGGTGCTTACCGACCCTGCCCTCGGATTGTCTTCGAGCGATGAAACCACGCTCTCCGAACCCGCAGCCCTGGCCTTGGAAATTCAGAAGGCTGAACACATCGATTGCTTTGGCGAACGAACCGGCGGTATCGAACTTTCCGGAAGCGGAGGCGTGGCCCCCTATCTCTACAGCTGGGAAGACGGCGCCTATGGAATGTCGCGGCACGGGCTGCCGGCAGGAAGTTATCCGGTAAAGCTCATCGACCACAACAGTTGCTACATTACCCGTACCATCACGCTCAACCAGCCTGAAAAGCCCTTCGAAATCATTATAGATTCCGTTATCCACGCCTATCACGACGCCAACGACAACTACGTGCCCGGCCGTATCCTGACACATGCGCAAGGCGGCACCATGCCCTATCGCACGCTTTCCACCACAGGAAACCACAATCTGGACCGCCTGGATTCGGGCACTTATGAATTAATCCGCAAGGATGCCAGAAATTGCGAAGACCGCAAAAACGTGAAAGTGGAAATGTACGACCGCATGCGGGTGGAAATCGTGCCCGAAACCCAGAATCTCTGTTTCGGGGAACAGAATGCGTCCTGCCGTGTGCAGGTTACAGGCGGTATGCCGCCTTTCAATATTCTGTGGAGTACGGGAAGCCGGCAGGAAAGAATCGAAGCGCTCGCTTCCGGAACCTATGCGGTGGCCGTAACCGATGCCGCCGGCATCGTGCGGGAAGCCCGGATCACATTCGGCACGCCTCCGCCGCTGGAGATCACCGCTTGGGAAGTTTTCCATCCTTCCTATGGCGGATGCATCGATTTGAACTGTCCCGATATGGCGGAGGACGGAAAAATCAAAATCGGCGTGAAAGGCGGGAAAAGCCCCTATCGTATCGACTGGCGCAAAGACGGACAAGATTTTTTGCATACAGAATCGGATTCATCCTCGATAGAAAATTTGGGTAACGGCCATTACGCGCTGCGTGTAAGCGATGCCAATGCCTGTGTGGCAACCGCCGGTTTCGTCTTGAAAAACACCCCGGCCCTGAAAGCCGAAACAGAAGCGGAAAAGACACCGGATTGCGCCGGCAACGCAAGCGGCATACTGCAAGGCAAGGCAACCGGCGGCACACCCCCTTACCGCTTTGCATGGAAAGGCCTGCCCGATACAAACGCCCGATTGGAGAACCGGCCGGCCGGAGAATACACCTTGGAGGTTACCGATGCTTCCGGCATCCAATCCCGCCACCGCTTTCTTCTCACAGAACCCGAACCTTTACGGATCGAGGCCGATGATATACGGCATCCCTCCTATCCGGGAAGTGAAAACGGCAACGTTTTCCCCCTACAGGCAGACGGGGCCATCCATGTGGCCGTTTCGGGCGGAACACCGCCTTATTCCTATCGCTGGACGAACGAAAACGGCCTGAGTTTTCCCGGCACGGAGGCCGGTATCGGAATGCTCGGAGCGGGAACCTTCGGAATCAGCGTGAGGGACGGTGCCGGATGCACCGGCGATACGGCTTTTACATTACCCTATATTTCCCCGCTTCTATGTTCGATCTCCGTGGAAAGGCCTGTATCCTGTTTCGGTTTCCAGGACGCGGTGCTGCGCGCCCATGTGGAGGGCGGCATCAAGCCCTACCGGCTGCAATGGTACAAAGACACGGTTTCTTTGGGGGAACAAACGATGCTGGCGAATGCCCGAAGCGGCCGCTATCTTTTAAGGGTAACCGACAGCCTACAGGTGCGCGCCTCCTATTCGTTCTTTCTGGAACAGCCCGACAGCCTGGCGGTGAATCTGGAAACCATGACTGGTTTCTGCCACGGAGATTCGGCAGGAAAAGCGGTGGCCGTGGCACAAGGCGGCACACGCCCCTATTCCTATCATTGGATCTTGGACGGCAAACCGCAAATCTGCAAGGATTCGATTCTGGAACATATCGAAACGGCGAATATCGGTTTGTCTGTTACCGACCGGCGGGCTTGCACAGCCACCGCGTTCACTTCGGTTACCGCACCCCCTGCCTTGCAAGTGGAACATTCACGCAGAAATCCCTCTTATTCGGGCAGCATGTGGCAAATCGAACCCGAAACGGTAAACGATGGCCGGATCGATCTTTACGCTTCCGGTGGAACACCTCCATACCGCTATGCGTGGCAACATGGCCTTACCGGCAACACGCTGACGGCAGCCGACAGCGGTTTGTACCATGTAACGGTATCCGACAGCGCCAACTGCCGCAAGACACTGTCTTTTTATCTGGAACGCACGCCAGAACTGGTAAGCCGCATCGAATTGGTGAACGAACCTCTTTGTTATGACGATGCCACGGCCCGGTTATCCCTTTGCGTGAAAGGCGGCAAGAAGCCCTACACCTACGACTGGTATCGCAACGGCAAATGGATCGGAGAGGATTCGCTGCCACCTGCAACGGAAATGCGGGCCGGACTTTTCCAGATAACGGTCCGCGATGCCAACGGCGTTGTCAGCCGCGACAGCCTGCAGGTAAACCAGCCTTTACCCCTCTCCGTATCGGCCCATATCCGGGATGCCTCGGCATGGCAGTTCAACAACGGAGAAATCCGGGTGGAGGTGCAGGGAGGAACGCCTCCCTACACGCTCGAATGGGACAACGGATACAAGGGAAACCTTTTGCGCGGCATCACACGGGGCACCTACGCACTTGAAATCTCAGACAAGCATCATTGCCGCCTGTACCGCCGCTACCTGGTAAACAGCCCCGATTCGCTCCTTATTTCCTCTACCGTTGTGCAACGTACCTTGGAAAACATGCAGAACGGTGCCATCCATATACATGTTCAAGGCGGCATGATGCCCTATGCCTACCGATGGGAAGACGCCCAAGGACGGATTCTGCAAAACGACAGCGTCTTCCGGAACAATTTCGCCTTGGAAAACCTCCCGAAAGGCATTTACCGTTTTCATCTTGACGATGCGGGCGGAGCCACTTTAGACCGGCTGGTGGAAGTAGGGCTCCTGCAGCGGCTGGAAGTGTCGCTCCTGATGGAGAGGGAAATTGCCTGCCACGGCGGAGAGGCCAGCGTGCAGGCTTGGATTCAAGGAGGCGCGCCACCCTATGTATGCACATGGGAAACACCCGATTCCGTATGGGATTTTATAAAAAACGAAGGGAACGTGATAAGCATGGAAAATCTCGCGGCCGGCACTTACCGCATGTCGGTGCGGGACGCAGAAAACAATGCAAGCACCTCTTCCCTCACCGTTTCTCAACCCGAAGCGCTTAAGGTGAGAGCGGAGATCGAAAACCGGGACGATATGGATTCTGACGGCGTGTTCGTGCTACGCGTACAAGGCGGCCGACCGCCTTACCTCTACAGCTGGAATACAGGCAACCAAACCGAAAGACAGGCTTTCATGCGGCAGCAGAGCTATTGGGCGAAGATACGCGACGGGGGCGGATGCGAAACTTTCATCCATCTGGATTCCGTGCTGTCGGAAAAACTGCGGATATCTCTCCGGCAGGTCTCCGATATCCGCTGCCATGGAGAAGCAACAGCCGCCCTAAGGCTGGATATATGGAACGGCAAACCGCCTTTCCGCATCCGGTGGTCGAACAACGACACCTCGGCCGAAATCCGGAACCTGCCTGCCGGAGAATATCAGGTTTGGGTGGAAGATGCCGCCGGTAAAACCGATACGGCCCATTGGCGGATAAGGGAACCCGAAGCCATCGAAAACCGTTTCACGATGCAAAACCCCTCTTGTCACGGTATGCACGACGGTTTCATTCAACTGCAAACCACAGGCGGGAGCGGCTATTATGCCTATGCCTGGAACACGGGGCATTACACCGAAAGCCTGATGCATCTGCCCCAGGGTTCCTATATCGTACGTACATCAGACCGTATGCAATGCAACGTGATCGACACCGTTGTGCTGACAGAACCCTCAAGGCTTGAGAGCGATCTGCATATCCACCCTATCCCGTGTCCTGACCAGACGGGACGCATCGAATGGTTCGGACATGGGGGAACGCCTCCCTACCTGTACCAATGGACAAGAGAGGATGAAGAAGAGCCTGGCCCGGACAAAAATGCCGTTTGCCGAGGCAACAGCCCCGTCATCGATCCTGCCTATGCCGGCAACTACCGCTTGGTTCTGAGCGACAGCAACCGATGTGTCTCCGACACTGTCTTTAGGCTTGCCTCTCCTCTACCCCTGCCATACACCTGGGAAACGGAAAAGGCGCTTTGTCTCGGCCAAAGCCTTGTGCTGCGCGCCGAGGGCTGCGAGCAATTTTCCGACTTGGATTATCTCTGGGTATTTCCCGACGGAAGCATCCGGGAAGAAGCCGAGCCGAAAACCGCCATGGCCGGATTGCACAAACTTACCATCGTGCAGAACCAGCGTTGCGTATATCGCGACAGCGTATGGGTAAAAGCCTTCGAAGACAGCATCCATGCCGAGTTTTGGGTCAGCAGCCAAATCACGGCCAAACAATCCTGTCTGCTGGTGAATCTATCGGCCTACCGGCCCGACAGCATCGCCTGGCATATTCCCCCCGCGGCGGAAGTGGTGGAAAAAGAGGGAAACTATCTGGAACTCCGGTTTCCGGAACCGGGAGATTACACCTTGGGAATGACATCTTTCAAAGGCCTCTGTTCCGAATCCGTCTTCCGCCGGATAAGGGTTTCCGATGCCATCCAACGATATCGGAACGAAGAAACACCCGCTGTCTTTTGGAAGGTCTATCCCAATCCGAGCCGCAACGGCTGCTTTTTGACGGGAGAAAGCGAGAGAGGCATCAAGGTACGCTACCGGATTGTACGGGCGGCCACAGGTCAGATAACGGAACAGGGACAGTTCAGCCTGCCTGAAGGCGGAAAACTCGAACAATCTATTTTCAACGGAAGCGAACCCTCCGGCCTATATATCCTCTTGCTCGAATATGGCTTGGAAAACAGAAATTTCAAACTGATAAGACTTTAATTTTTGCATCACATGAAGACTTCAAGAAAAATACGGACAACATGCCTGTGTCTCATTCTCCTCTCCGTTTTCTTTAGCGGATACAGCCGTGGGCAGACGGTGTCGCCCGTGTATTCGCAAACCACCCTGCTGGCGCCCTACTACTACAGACTGCACGATTGGAGCATGATGCCGGATAACCGCATGCGGGTCAGAATCCGCATGCTCGACAACAAGGTGGAAAACGCCACACTCTATCTGCGCATGAAGATGGTGTCGAACAGTCTGACGATCGAAAACCCCCGTCCGCTTCCTATCGCCGTCCGTTTATCGGGCGGCGAGGAAACGGAACTGGATGCCGGCCGGCTGCGCCCCTACTTTCTGGCGGCCAACCTTCAATACAGCGGAAAAGCCCGAGAAGAATTTCTGCAATCCGGCGGCGTGCTTCCGGATGGCGTGTACCGGATCTGTTTCGAAATTTACGAAGCGGTTTCGGGCAACAAAGTTTCCGTTCAGGAAATTCCCGCCCTTTTCACCCTTCTGGCAAGCGAGCCTCCGTTTCTGAACCTGCCGCTTTCCCAAAGCGTTATTTACTATGGCAAACAAAACCACATCCGTTTCATGTGGACACCGCGCCATTTGCAGGCGGCCGGTTTCGCTCAAACCGTTTACAGTTTCGAACTCTCCCAAATTCCCGAAGGCGCACAGAACTGGAAAGAATATTTCCACACCTTGCCGCGTATCCTCAAGGAAGAATGTTCACAACCCTATTTCGACTACGGCCCGGCGCAACCGCAACTCATTCCCGGCAAACAATATGCGTTCAGGGTACGGGCCTCCTGCACCAATGCCGCCGGTGAGAGCCTGCATATCGGAAACGAGGGATACAGCGAAATATCCATGTTTTATTACGAAGAAGATTGCCCGGCAATACCCCAATTGCGTATCACCGGCATCTCTTCCAAACAGGCGCTCGTAAGCTGGACAGAACCTACCGAAGCCAAGGCGTACAAACTTCAATACCGTAAAAACGGCAATCCAAACGCCCGATGGTTCAATTGCAAGGAAGAACTGACCGCCGGAACATGTTCGGTTCCGCTTACCGATCTGGAACCCTCCACCGGCTACGAATGCCGGCTTACCGTAACCTGCGACTATTCGCAAAGCCAAAACGACGTGATATACCGGTTCACCACACTTTCTGACGACAACACGCAACTTCAATGCGGTAAACACCCCCAGGTGAGCGGTTCGGAAAAAGACCGGACGCCCCTGCCCGTGCTGAGAATGTTCGATCAGGTACGTACCGCCAACGGATTCGTCTTCGAAATAGAGGAAGCCGAAGGGCAGGACGGCCTCTTCAGCGGCAGCGGCTACACCCACATTCCGCTCTTGGCCAACACAGGCGTCAAGGTAAAATTCAAGAATGTGTTCATCAACCGGAACTACGAATTGGTTTCGGGCGTTTTCAAAGCCGAAGCCTCCACATCCGAACTATAACGGATATAGAAAAGCATATTCTGTCTTGGCATCGAAACAAGGGCATTGCTTCACGAATTCGTCGGGCGTGATTTTTCCATCGCCGTTTCTATCGGGCGAAAAGTCGCGGTGCCCTTGTATGATGGCTTGCGGATAACGGGACTTAAGCTGTTCGAGCAGAAAGTAAAGGGAGGCTTTCTGCGCTTCGGTGCGGTTATCCACCGCCTTTCCTCCGCTGTCGATACCGCCTACGTAAGCCACATTAATCAAACAGGAATTGAATCCTTTCACTCCGTTGCTGACCTGACTTTCATCCAGCAGCCGCTCCACCTTCCCGGAGGGCATCACTACATAATGATAGCCCGGCTTTTTCCAGCCTAAGGAATTCCAATACGCCCTCAGGGAGGCGATACTTGTAGTTTTTTGCGAAGTAGCCGTGCAATGCAGGGCGATGTGCGTTATTTTTCTCATGGTTCATATTGTTTTTGACGCACAAAATTCTCTCGTTTCCAGCATTTAATAAAAAAAAGTGTCCAAAATGTACACTTTTTTTGCACATATTTTTTTTGCCCGGTACTTTTGCCTCACCAAAACGGAAGAGACATGAATGAAATATTGTTTCAAATAGGCGTACCCTTCGCCACGGCATTTCTGGGTGGGTTCGCCGGATGGTTTTTCAAGCGGAAACGGTTCGAGATCGAGAACCGGGGACTTGCCACCCACAATCATCGACAGGACATCACCAATATCGATGCCGCCATCGATACATGGAAAAAAGTGGTGGACAATCTGGAGGAACAAGTGGCGCGGCTGTTGGAACAACGGCAGAAAGACAGCTTGCAGATCTCGGAACTCTCAAGGGAAGTGCTGAGCCTGCGCAACGAAGTGCTGAGCTTGCAGAACCAATTGGCGCAACAGACCGAAAACCAGAAAAAGATAAAGCGATATGAAGCGTTGCTTAATGAAAACGGCATTGCCTGTTAGTTGCCTTTGCCTGCTTGTTGCCTGCAAGACATTGGTTCCCGTAACGGAAAACGAGAACCGGGAACGTTTGGAACAAGCCCGGCACAACAGGATAGACAGCGTGCTGGTTTATATCCGCGACAGTATCCGCGTACATGAAAAAGGCGACACGGTGCGGATCGAGCATTGGCGCGAACGTTTCCGCGAACGCTTGCGGATCAGGACAGACAGCGTATATATCCGCGACAGTATTTATAAGCAAGTACCGGTGATGATACCCTACGCACCGAACGCAGGACAGAAATTCCTGATGAAAACGGGCGGGATAAGCCTGCTTCTGATAGCCGCAGGCATCGCATGGTTTCTGTTGCGGCTGTTTTTAAGGAGACCTTAAGGTAAAACAAACATAATTATTAACCATTAAAAAAAACAAAAAATGGCATTACCTGGAGTAAACATTGTATTAGGCAACGGCGGCCTGGGCCGCGTGTCTGCCAGCGACGACGGCATAGCCGGCCTTATCCTGGGCGGTACCGCCGTGGAAGGCTTGCTGGAACTGGACAAACATTACCAGCTTTCGTCAACCAAAGATCTGGCGACTTTGGGCGTAACATCCGAGAACAATCCGCTTGTGGATCATGAGGTGCGTTCTTTCTACGCCCAGGCCGGCGAAGGGGCGGAACTGCACCTGATGGTGGTAAGCACCGCCACCCTGTTGGCCGACATGGTGGATTCAGGCGCGGAAAGCCCGCTTTCCAAACTTATCGAAGCGGCGGCAGGCCGTATAAAGATGGTAGGGGTGAACCGACTGCTGCCCGACGAATACCAAGCCGACACAACGCAAGGCATAGACAAGGATGCGATTCTGGCCGCCGACAAGGCACAGAAAACAGCCGAAAACTATGCAGGCAAAATCATGCCTTTCCGCATCTTCCTGCCCGCCCCTGAATGGACGGGCGAAGTGGGCTCATTCCAACCCTCCGGCTCTTCCTACAACCGGGTGGCGATGGTATTGGCTTCGGAAGGCAAACTGGAAAACCAGTACCCGGCCGCCATCGGCATGGTGTTGGGTCGGGCCGCCAAGGCCGAACCCCAACAGGATTTGGGACGTGTGAAGTTCGGTTCACTGGCCGCCGAAGGCTACTTTACCGATGGATCTCCCTTCCTCGACAAACAAGGGCTTGCCGACAGCCTGAACGATGCCGGATTCATCTTTTTCCTCAACTATCCGAGCAAGAACGGCTGCTACCTGAACGGCTGCCCGATGGCCTGCGCGGCCACCGACGACTATGCCGTGCTCAACAACGGCCGCATCATGGACAAGGCCATGCGCATTGCCTACGACACCTACATCACCGAAATCATGGACAACGTAAAGGTTGGCGACGACGGCAAACTCCCCTCGGGTGTTTGCAGCTCGTTCGAGGCGATGATCGAGAATGCGGTGGCCTCGCTTATGGACGGACAGATCAGTTCGTTCAGCGCCTATGTGAATCCTGAGCAGAACATCCTCTCCACCTCCACGCTCAACATCGAATGTGCGATTGTGCCGCTGGGTGTGTTGAAAGTAATCAACGTACTGCTCTCGTTCAGTAATCCCGCCTTGGAAAATTAATAACCCTAAAAACACAAAAAAATGGCATTCAACAGTAAAGAGTACAGTTATTGCGATGTGCAGGCCACCATCCTCGGGCGTGCCCTTACCGGCCTGCGCGGTATCGAGTACACGGCAAAGAAATCCAAAGAAGCCGTATTCGGTGCGGGAATCAATCCCAAGAGCATCCAGCACGGCCGGCGTGAATATGAAGGCACGCTCACGGTTCTGCAAAGCGAACTGGAGGCACTTAACCGTGCCGCCAAGGAATCGGGCTACACCGATTGCCTCGACATCGAGTTCGATATCGTAGTTACCTACGAAAACGAGGGAACCATCGCCACCGACATTATCCGTTGCGCGTCGATTACCGAGTTTCCCAAAGGTATGAAGGAAGGCGATTTGAACAGCGAACACGCCTTACCCTTCATCGCCCTGGGTATCGATACCAATCTGACCGATTAGGCGCTTTCGGTCTTCATGAATGTTTGATTCTAAAAATATTGGAAATGGAAAAAAAAGAAAATGCCGCAACCGAAAGTGTTCCGGCAAGCAAAAAGCCAAGCGAAAATCAACGGATTGAAGAGTGGAAGCGGAAATACGGAAAGGTTTTCTGCTACGAGGTAGAGGGACAGCAACTCTACTTCCGCCAACCCGACCGTAAAACACTGGCGGCTGCCGGCGTGATAGCGAAAAACGACCCGATGAAATACAATGAGTTCGTACTCAAGAATTCGTTTCTCGGTGGAAATGCCGAACTGTTGGAAGACAATTCGGTCTTTTACGGTCTTTCGCAAATCATGGACAAACTGGTGGCGGCCAAAATAGGCGAGTTAAAAAACTTGTAGCGGCTGCGGGCATCGAAGAGGGCATCTTCTTGTTGGAGGGAGATGCCCTGCTCCGCGCCGATTTCGGGATAAATCCGGACAGTCTGAGCGACGAGGAATGGATTACCCGGATCCAACAGGCATTATGGTTGGAATATTACCGCGTGAACCTGATCGGCAGGCTCTTCACGCCTAAAAAAAAGTAAGATGATACAAGGAAACACCGGTTTTGCATCGGAATTTCAAAGTAAGTCGCAATCTGTTTTTGAACAGAACCATGCGGCCGCCATGCAATCCGTTTCAATTGAACTGGCGGCGCCGCAGGCAGAAGACAACGGCCTGATGGATATTTTCTCCACCCTGGCCGATCGACTTGAAACCTTTTGGAACGGTTTCAAGAACACAGCCCGGGAAGCGTTCGGCAAAGCGAAGGAAACGGTAAGCCACACGGTAACGAACGTGGTAAACAACGTCAGGGAAAGCGTCGGCAA
>CAMWNM010000028.1 GCA_947175635.1 uncultured Bacteroidales bacterium
CCTTTCTGGAGCCCGAATCGGGTTTTATCGTTATTGCGGAAGTTTACGGAATTAGAGATGAACGATATAGTCTCGTAGCTCAGTTGGTTAGAGCACTACACTGATAATGTAGGGGTCAGCGGTTCAACTCCGCTCGAGACTACGAACGAAGACGACCGTAAGGTCGTTTATTTGTATAGAGGGGAAAGATTACAGTCGATTTCCGATGTGTTCTCTATCAACCTCGGCAGGCAGAAACGAGTTTTTTTGTCTGTCCGTACAAAATCCGGGGGATTAGCTCAGTTGGCTAGAGCACCTGCTTTGCAAGCAGGGGGTCAACGGTTCGAATCCGTTATTCTCCACAAGGCAGAATGCCTTTGAATTGAAGCCGTAGGAAATTCCTGCGGCTTTTTTTATTCTTCCGCATCGTTTCGGGTCGGCCTACTTCCTAACATCGCCATGTTTATTTTTCGTTTTACATGCTTGGTCGAGCGGCTTCCAAATACCGTATCTTCGCGATGTTTAACCGCAAAGTGAATCGTTATGCTTTTACAGATTTTAACAGAGGCCGTAGGTGCGGCGGATGCCGTGGAACAGTTGGCCGATGTGGCCGTACAGACGCAGGAAAAGATACCGGTGATGCAACTGGCGCTCAAAGGCGGATGGATTATGATTCCGATAATCCTGTTGTTGCTGGTCAGCGTTTATGTTTTTGTGGAGCGCCTGGTGGTGATCCGAAAATCTTCCGGCAACGAGGAAGGTCTTTTGTTCTCTATCCGGGACTATGTGCTGAACGACCGTCTGGATTCGGCCAAGACCTT
Source organism: uncultured Bacteroidales bacterium (assembly GCA_947175635.1). Classification (GTDB taxonomy): domain Bacteria; phylum Bacteroidota; class Bacteroidia; order Bacteroidales; family P3; genus Pullibacteroides. Next base: position 801 of record CAMWNM010000028.1, read on the forward strand.
GTGTATGAATACCGGAACACCTACGGCGCGTATCATAGAAAAAGGCATCGACCGCATAGGAAAACCGATAGAGAATATAAAATCGGCGATGGAGGATGCCGGCAATCTGGAAGTGGCCCGTTTGGAAAAAGGTATCAGTTGGCTTTCCACCGCCGCCGGCGCCGCACCGATGATTGGTTTCTTGGGTACGGTAACCGGTATGGTGCGGGTATTCTTCGATATGGCATCTAAAGGAAACAATATAGAGGTGGGCACCTTGGCCAACGGTATGTATCAGGCTATGGTTACCACTGTGGCCGGTTTGATAGTGGGCATTATCGCTTATATATGCTACAATATCGTGGTTTCGCGTATTGGCAGGGCCACTCATGTATTTGAAGCCCGTTCTTCCGAATTTATGGATTTGTTGAACGAACCCGTTAAGTAATACCTTCGGGTAAAATATCCAATAATGGCATTAAAATCGCGCTATAAACAGGATTTACATTTCAGTTCGGCCTCCATGTCCGACCTGGTGTTCCTGTTGCTTATCTTCTTTATCCTGCTTTCCACTATGGTAAGCCCCAATGCCATCAAGCTATTGTTGCCCAACAGCAGCAGCAAAACGGTGGCCAAGCAGAGTTACACCATCTATATCAACGACCAATACCAGTATTTCGTAGAACAATCGATGGTGGAGGCTTCCGACTTGGAGCAGGCCGTATATGAACTTACGGCCTCCAACCCCGAGGCAACGGTGGTATTGCGGGTGGACCGTACCGTTCCCGTGCAGTATCTGGTACGGGTGATGGATGCCGTGAACCGGGTAAACGAGCAGACGGGGCATAAACTGAAAACAATCTTGGCTACCGCACCTCATGAATGAAGTAGACAATAAGACATCGGATAGAATACAGAGAAAGGCATCTTGTACCGCCTTGTCGGCAACTTTTCTGTTTGCCCTTTCCGTGGTGTGCATATTGCTCTTCTGCGGTCTTTACCGACCCTTTCCGCCTCCCCCCGAATACGGGATAGAGGTGAATCTGGGCTATGCGGATGCGGGAAGCGGCACGCTCTCGGACATGGATCCCGTGGCCGATGAACAGACCGCCGTTCAGTCCGAAGAAAATGTTCCGGAGGAAGAACCGGTGCTGACCTCCGCAGAAGAAGAGGCTCCGGCTTTACCCCAAACGCCGGTTGCGTCTATGCCGAAACCGAAGCCCCGGCCGGAGGTCCCGGCCAAAGCGGAACCGCAACCGGAAAAAGTGCGGGAGGAACCTGAAATCAATCCGATGGCACTTTATCCGGGCAAGCGCAAGGGCAGCAATCCGTCCAGTCAGGGAGAAACCGCTTCTGCCGGCGATCAAGGCAATCCTTCCGGGGATATCAATGCCCAAGGCTATACGGGAACAGGGGGCTCGGGCGGTATATCTTTCTCGCTCAACGGCCGCACCTTGATGTCGTTGGTAAAGCCTAACTATGATTCGGAAGAGGAAGGCATTGTCGTGGTGCGTATCTGGGTGAACAGGGGGGGTACGGTAACGCGCGTAAGAGCCGGGGTAAAGGGTACCACTACGTTGGATGAGAATCTTTGGAAAACGGCCGAGCAGGCAGCGATGCGTTCCAGTTTTGTGCCTAAAGAAAATGCCCCCGAAGAACAGGTGGGAACCATCAGTTATCGTTTTGTACGGGGAATCTGATGAAGATTGAAGGCAAACTGTGGCCGGTATGCGGTCTGTATGCGGTCTTATGGGTATGTGTGACGGGCGTGGCCGCTTGGCGGATGCCGCTGTTTTATAGTGTGGCAGGCGTTTCTTTCGGCATCTTTTTTGTTTCGGATTTCCTTATCTGGCGTCAGTATTGCCGGATAAGGAAAAGAGAGAGCAAACCGGTGGGCGCGAGGGCATCGATGGTGCATTTTTTTTCCTTGTTGCCGGTGTTGCTTCTTGTTGTCTTGCTCTGTTTTCGGGACCTATATCAATGGCCGGCATTTTGGCGGACCTACCTCTTGGGCGGTATCGCCGTGCTGTATCTTTTGAAGATCCTGTTTGCCGTGCTTTGGTTCATGATGCGGCGGAAAGCGGAATGGGTGCCGTTTTTACTTGTGTTTTGTGTATTTTTGACCTTGCTTTATGCCATGGTGATTTCAACTTTCAACGTAAGGATCGATAAGGTCGATATGCGGCGGGCAAATCCCGAACGCCCTGTGCCGGCGGGTTTGCGGGGGTACCGTATCTTGCAGATATCGGATTTGCACATCGGCAGTTTTACTTCCGTCAAACAGATCAGGAGACTGGTTTCGCAAGCCCTGCAGACACAGCCCGATATGGTGGTCTTTACCGGCGACATGGTCAATTTCAGTTCGGCCGAAGTGGATCCGTTTGTATGTGAACTGATGCATCTGCAAGCCCCCGACGGGGTGTATTGTATTTTGGGCAACCATGATTACGGAGGATATGTGGCATGGAAGGATACCGCCGCCCGTCATGCCGACATGCAGAAGCTCTTGCAGCATTACCGTCGCCTGAATTGGACTTGTCTGAACAATGCGGCCGTAAAGATAGAACGGGGTGGAGACACGTTGCTTTTGGCCGGGGTTGAAAATTGGGGAAAAGGTAAACGCTTTCCCAAAAAAGGAGATCTGGCGGTGGCCTTGGCTCCCGCCTCCCTGATTGAGAAGCGTCCGAGCCGTTCGCTTCCACCCGTAGCGGCAGCCGTTTCCGAAGGAGATGGATCCGGCAAACTTCCCCGTACATATACGGTGTTGCTTTCCCATGATCCCAGCCATTTCGATTCGGTGGTCTATCTCCGTTATCCGCAGGTGGATCTGACTCTTTCCGGGCATACGCACGGTATGCAGATGGGAGTGCGCATCAACGGGCGGGATTATAGTCCGGCCCGTTGGGTATATGAACATTATTCGGGCCTGTACCGGATGGCGAACGGGCAGGCTTTGTATGTGAATACCGGTTGCGGGTTCAACGGCATTCCTTTCCGGCTTGGTATCCGCCCCAGCCTTACCTTGTTTCAATTCTAATGGAAGATGGCATAGGGTAGATTTTCATAGGCTTATGGTTTCATAACTTTTTTATAACTATTTTTCCCGCACCGTTTCCCCCCTTTCCGGTTTATGTAACTTTGCACCCGATATCGGTTTCCTGTTGTAGGATGAAAAGGGAATCCGGTGAAAGTCCGGAACTATCCCCGTAGCTGTAAGTTTCTTTACGGTCTGCAAAAGAACCACTGGCATAGTGCCGGGAAGGATGCAGGCTAATGAACAAGTCAGAAGACCTGCCGCATATCGAACAATCCGATGCTTTCGGGTGAAAGGCGGTGGGATTTGCTTTGAGATTCTCTTTCAAGGCGTCTCTTTCGTATTTCGCCTGATTTTCATTCGATGTTTAACCAAGAAAGCCGCAACGTACGGTAGGATTGCGTTCGGGCTTTTGTCAAAAATATCAGGCTATGGAACTTTTTATTATCAAACGGGATGGGAAAAAAGAGCCTTTTTCGATAGAGAAAATCAAGAAGGCTATTTCGAAGGCCTTTCTTTCGGTGGGAAGTTTCGCTTCCAATGATGTGCTTGCCAATATTCTGAGCCGGGTCAGCATCCTCAACGAAATGACCGTGGAAGAAATACAGAATCAGGTGGAGGTGGCGTTGATGGCCGAACGCTATTTTGCCGTAGCCAAATCCTATATGCTGTATCGCCAGCAGCATATCGAAGACAGGGAAGTGCGGGATAAGCTCAAGTTTCTCATTGATTATTGCGATGCGTCCAACGCCGCCACCGGAAGCAAATACGATGCCAATGCCAATGTGGAGAACAAGAACATGGCCACGCTGATAGGGGAGTTGCCCAAGTCGAATTTCATAAGGCTCAACCGGCGCATGCTTACCGACCGACTCAAGGATATGTACGGAAAGGAAGTGGCAGACCGTTATATCGATTTGCTCAACAACCACTATATTTACAAGAATGATGAAACGAGCCTGGCCAATTATTGCGCAAGCATCACCATGTATCCCTGGCTTACGGGCGGTACGATTTCGATAGGCGGCAATTCCAAGGCCCCCACCAACCTCAAGTCGTTCTGCGGCGGTTTCGTGAACATGGTGTTCATGGTGTCGAGCATGTTGAGCGGGGCCTGCGCCACCCCCGAATTCCTGATGTATATGAACTATTTCATCGGGCTGGAATACGGGTCGGATTATTACCTGCATACCGATGAAGTGGTGGATCTGTCGAAGAAACGCCGTACGTTGGACAAGGTGATTACCGACTGCTTCGAACAGATTGTTTATTCGATCAATCAGCCCACAGGGGCGCGCAATTATCAGGCGGTGTTCTGGAACATTTCGTATTACGACCGCTATTATTTCGAAAGCCTATTCGGAAATTTCTATTTTCCCGATGGAAGCCGGCCCTGTTGGGAATCGCTCAGCTGGCTGCAGAAGCGCTTCATGAAGTGGTTCAATGCCGAACGCCTGCGCACCGTGCTCACGTTTCCGGTAGAAACCATGGCGCTCCTTACCGAGAACGGTGATGTCAAAGACACCGAGTACGGTGATTTTACAGCACAGATGTATGCCGAAGGCCATTCTTTCTTTACCTATATGAGCGACAACGCCGATTCCTTGAGCAGTTGCTGCCGCCTGCGCAATGAGATTCAGGACAACGGCTTCAGTTACACGCTTGGCGCGGGCGGCGTTTCCACGGGTTCCAAGAGCGTGTTGACGGTAAACCTGAACCGCTGCATCCAACATGCCGTGCGGCAGAATATGCCTTACAGGATGTTTTTGGAAGATATCGTGGATTTTTGTCACAAGGTGCAGTTGGCGTATAACGAGAACCTCAAGTACATGCAAGCCAAGGGAATGTTGCCTTTGTTCGACGCGGGTTACATCAATCTGGGCAGGCAGTACCTCACGATCGGGGTCAACGGCTTGGTGGAAGCCGCCGAATTCCTTGGCATCGAGATCAGCGACAACCCTCGTTACGAAAAATTCGTGCAGGATGTGCTGGGGCTGATTGAAGACTGCAACCGGAGATACCGCACCAAGGATGTGATGTTCAACTGCGAGATGATTCCTGCCGAGAATGTGGGCGTGAAACATGCCAAATGGGACAGGCAGGATGGATACAAGGTGACGCGGGATTGCTACAACAGTTATTTCTACATAGTGGAAGACGATAAGCTCAATATCGTGGATAAATTCCGTCTGCATGGCCGCAAGTATATCGAACATCTTACCGGAGGCTCGGCCCTGCACATGAACCTGAACGAACATCTGAGCCGGGAACAGTACCGCCACCTGCTTCGGGTGGCGACCCAGGAGGGATGCAACTATTTCACTTTCAATATACCCAATACGGTTTGCAACGACTGCGGGCATATCGACAAGCGCAACCTCCGGGAATGCCCGGCCTGCCAAAGCAAGAATCTCGATTATCTTACCCGTATCATCGGTTACATGAAGCGGGTCAGCAATTTCTCTCAAGCCCGGCAGAAGGAGGCCGCCAAACGTCATTATGCTCAGGCTGGCCAGTTATGATATCGTGTTTCAGGAAATACCCGGCGAGGTTACCTTGGCGGTGAACCTTTCCAACTGTCCCAACTCCTGCAAGGGATGCCACAGTCCGCATCTGAGGGAGGACAAGGGGGAAGTGCTGGATGAAAAGATGCTGGCCGCCTTGTTGAAGGCCTATGGCGATACGGTGGGTTGTTTCTGTTTTATGGGCGGGGATGCCGCTCCGGAAGAAGTGGAACGGAGCGCGGTATTGGTAAGGCGTCTTTCGGCCGGACGCCTGAAAACGGCTTGGTATTCGGGCAAGGATGAACTGGCTCCCGGCATCCGGACGGAGAACTTCGATTATATCAAGATAGGTGCTTATCGGGAAGAATTGGGCGGGCTTTCTTCTTCCACCACCAACCAACGCCTGTACAAGGTCGAAAACGGTGTATTGCACGATATAACGCCTGTTTTTTGGCGGGATTGGCGTAACTTTGCCCCTTGAATCGCGTTATAAAAAAGATTACCGATGAGCCTTCATTTCGACATCAGCCAGATTTCAACCACTTTCATGGTACTTTTCGCCGTTATAGACATAACCGGATCCATTCCCATCATCGTGGGGTTGAACGGTACGGGAAAGAAAGTGCATGCGGGCAAGGTGGCGGGGATTTCGCTGGCCATTCTGGTGGCATTCCTTTTTGTGGGGGAACGCTTGCTGCATTTGTTCAATATCGATGTGGAGTCTTTTGCGGTGGCAGGTTCATTGGTGCTGTTCGCCCTGGCGGTGGAAATGACGTTCAACGTGGAGCTGTTCAAGAACGAGGGCACGGCGGGACAGGCTTCGCTGATTCCGGTGGTGTTTCCGCTTGTGGCAGGGCCGGGCACGCTTACCACGGCATTGTCGTTACGGGCGGAATATGCCGCCGAAAATATCCTTCTGGCAATGTTGCTGAATATGTTTGTCGTTTATTTTGTGATACGGAAGATAGATGTGGTGGAGCGGCTTATCGGCAGAAACGGGATTTATATTTCGCGGAGATTCTTCGGGGTTATTCTTTTGGCGATGGCGGTGAAGTTGTTTGCTTCTAATGTGCATAATTTGATTTAGTTACTTTCCTTTGTAGGGCAAAGAAAAGCACCTCTTAAAACCGTTTTGCAATGTATGCCGCTTTTCATGTGCTTTTGTACGGTAACCTCAATGGAGAGCGGGCCATCCGGAGCCTGATAGATGACGGATTGTGAATTTTTTGCGGTAGTTGGTGCGCCATACCATCCTGCTTGTATAGGGAGTGTAATCTTTGCCATGATAAAAGGGTTTTATGCCGGTTTTCGACAGGCCTTTTTCATAAAACCCGGAATCCGGTTCTATCGAAAGTTTTCTTCTGTTGTTGGTAACTTTTTCTGAAAGATTTGTGGTCTATGTCACGCCATTTTATTATTACAACAAAGGAGCGGAAAAGCATTGATTTAACAGACGGCTGATATTCAGCGGACACCCGTTTTCAAATGTCTGCGCCTTGTTATAATAATAAAATATTGATTTACAGTGCATTTTGTTTGTGATTTTCATGGAAGAATGCGTACCTTTAACATATGGAACGGAGCTGATCCGACTGACGAAGAGTGGATCAATGTTTTCGTTAAGCCAAGTGCAGCGACCAAGTTTATTTAGGCGATGCCGAGGTGGTTAAATGTACCTTGACAAGGAAATTTTCAACTCAAAAACTTACAATAAGGTGAAAACAAATGTATTGTTTTTTTTGTCCTTTGTATTAGGACAATCCGTTTTCGGTCAAGGTGTTGTTACGTACGAAATGCTGAAATGTGACAAAGCACAGGCAAAGGTTTTAAAACAGATGCAACCAACGGCTTATCATGCTTCCGATAAATTTGTCTATAAAATAGGCGACACTATCGTTCTTGGTTCTCCTTCATCTTCCCATACAACAGCTGTTGCATCAGGTAATGTAGCAGTTGCATCTTCCCAAAAAAATTATTCAACAATTGTTTCGGACGCATCTATTGCCGGTACGCTTTTTACCGGTGTTCCGCTCTATATGGCCGATAGATCGGGGGAGTATTTCATCATCACCAACCTAAAGGTAAAACTTCCCCGCAAACACTCCGTTGATGGAGCCACTATAAATCTTAGAGGAAATGTGAGAGGGGTAGGAAGTGTAACTATCGAAAATTTTGAAAAGGCTATTGCCTATGGAGAGGTCCGCAGTAAGGGCATGACTAAAGACAGGGCCATTATGTTGCTTAAAGAAGCCAAAGAACATTTGGATCTTGAACTTATGACACAAGAGGAGTATAATAAACGTAAGGAAGAACTCCTTCCTTTCATTAAATAGCGGGTTTCGATAGAAATTTCATCTTATTGAAGATGATAATTTTTTTAGACTCTTTGAACAAGCCGAGGGTTGAAGCAAAGCAGATTGCCTTTTCCAAGGCCTTCTTTCAAAACGCTTTTTTCCGTTGTCGGATGGCTTCGTAGAGAAATATACCGTTGGCCACAGATACGTTGAGCGAATCAATGGAACCCAAGAGCGGAATCCGCAACTGTTCATCGCAGAGCTTGAGGTATTCGGGGCTTACGCCGTTTTCTTCCGAGCCGAGGATAAAGGCGGTGGGGGTGGTGAAATCGGCTTCGGTGTATTCCAGGGAGGCTTTTTCGGAAGCCGCATAGACCTTGACGCCCGATGCCTTGAGCAGGTGTATCGTGCTTTTGAGGTTTTCTTCCCGGCATACGGGAACGCTCATCAGCGCACCTGCTGAAGTCTTTACCGCGTCTTCATTGATGGGGGCGCTGTTCTGTTCGGGCAGGATCACGGCATCCACGCCCGCGCATTCGGCCGTGCGCACCATCGCGCCGAAATTCCGCACATCGGTAATGCGGTCGAAAATCAGCAGCAACGGAGTCTTGCCGGCTTCGAAGATACAGGGCAGCAGGTCTTCGATACGGTTGTATTCGATCAGCGACAGATACGCCACCACGCCTTGGTGGTTGCCGTTGCACAGAAAGTTGAGCCGTTGTTGCGGCACGTATTGGGCGTGCAACCCTCCTGCGCGCAGACGGGCGTCCAGTTCGCGGTAAATCTCGCCTTGCAAGCCTTTTTGGATAATGATTTTCTCGAATTCCTTGCCCGCACGGATGGCTTCCAATACGGGACGAAGCCCGTAGATCATATTGTCGGGATGTTTGGGACGGCGTGTAAAGGAACGGGGGCGTGAAGCGCTTCCCGACCGGAAGTTGTCATCTCTCATGCTGTGCTTGTGTTTTGGGCTTTTCTTGCTTTGCTATAACTTTGCAAGTTTACGAATAAATACCGTACCGTGCCGAAAGTTGCCTTTTATACCTTGGGATGCCGCTTGAATTTTGCCGAAAGTTCGGATCTGATGCGCCGTTTTTCGGAATCGGGCTACGAAATCGTGGATTTTGAGGAAGCGGCCGACCTCTATGTAGTCAATACATGCACGGTAACGGCCATGGCCGAGAAAAAGTGCCGGCAGATTATCCATCAGGCGCACCGCCTCAATGCTGAGGCAAAAATCGCCGTTGTGGGCTGTTTCTCCGAACTTCGGCCCGGGGAGGTGAGCGCCCTGGAAGGCGTGGATTTCGTGTTGGGAACGGGTAACAAACATCTCCTGTTCGACTATATCCGCAAAGGTGGAACCATCTCGGGCAACGAGGAAGCCTTGCAGGCGGAGAAAGCGAGATTCGTGGCCTCGTATTCTACCGTGGGGCGGACCCGCTCGTTCTTTAAGGTGCAAGACGGATGCAACAATTTCTGTTCCTACTGCGCCATTCCCTATGCCAGAGGGCGCAGCCGCAGCGCCACCGTGGAAGATAGCCTGCGGACGGCCCGCAAGATAGCCTCCGCCGGCATCAAGGAAATAGTGCTTACAGGCGTCAACATAGGCGATTTCGGCCGGGGGCTGGGGCAAAGTTTCTTCGATTTGCTCAAGGGGCTTGAAACCATAGCGGTGGAACGCATCCGTATCGGATCGGTGGAGCCCGATTTGCTGTCGGATGAGATTATCTCCTTGGTGGCATCGTCCTCCAAACTGATGCCGCACTTCCATATTCCCCTGCAGGCAGGCAGCGATAAAGTGCTGAAAGACATGAAGCGTCACTATACCCGGGCGTTTTATGCCGGCAGGGTGGAAGCGATACGGCGGCTGATTCCCGATGCTTTTATCGCCTGCGACGTGATTGCGGGTTTCCCTACCGAAACGGACGGAGATTTCGAGGATGCCTGCCGTTTTATGGACGGTCTGGATCTGAGCGCCCTGCATGTGTTCAGTTATTCGCACCGCAAGGAAGCCATCGCCTCAAGGTTGGAAACCGTATATGCCTCAGGGGTCAAGGCGGAGCGAAGCGCCCGTTTGCATGCGCTTTCCGATGATAAAAAGCGGGCTTTCTACGCCCGTTTCGAGGGACGTTTGATGAAGGTGCTGTGGGAGTCGGACACGCAAAACGGCCTGATGTTCGGTTATACCCCCAATTATTTGAAAGTAAGTTCCGGGTACGATGAAAAGAAGGTAAATTCGGTAGCGGACGTACGGCTTGAGAATCTCCGGAAAGACCGTCATAAGGATTGGTGTTTTGAAGGAAATCCGGAAGACGGGAATCCCGATTGTTGATACATATTTCAAAATCATATTGTTTGTAATCAGTGGATTGCGTGTATCTTTCATGCATTGAGCAACTTATGCTTATCAACAAGAGAAATTGCCGTAATCTTATGATTCAAAAATAAATATGATGCTTATCAACTTTATCAACAGTTAATAAACTGCGGCTTTTTCCGGGCTTTTGTTCTTCGATGGCATCGTACTTTTGCAACGTTATGATGAACAATCTTGCCGATCAGAAAAAAAAGGCCATGCGCAGGGCATTGGCCGACAACGCGCTTCTTGAACAAGGAAAAATGCCGCCTCAGGCCATAGAGGTGGAACAGGCTGTCTTGGGGGCCCTGATGATAGATCCCGAAGCGGTGAATACCGCTATCGACGTACTGCGGCCCGAGTATTTCTACAAGCCTGAGCATAAGGCTATTTATAATGCCATCTTTACGCTTTTCAACGCTTCCAAGCCCATCGATATCATGACGGTGGCCAACCGGCTCAAGGAAACGGCCGAGCTGGAAATAGCCGGCGGGGCGTATTATGTGGCCGGGCTTACCAACAAGGTGGCTTCGGCCGCCCATATAGAGGAGCACGTCAAGATTGTGCAACAGAAATACGTGCAGCGCGAGCTGATCCGCATCGGTACCGAGATCACGCGCAATGCGTTCGAGGAATCTTCCGATCCCATGGAGGTATTGGATGAGGCGGAATCCAAACTTCTCACCATAGGAGAGAATAGTTTCCGTAGCGATTACACCGATATCAACCTGTTGATAAAAGAGGCTATCGCCGAAGTGGAAAGCGTGTCGAAGCAAACCGACAGAATCAGCGGTGTGCCTTCCGGTTTTCAGGATCTGGACCGCATCACCAGCGGTTGGCAGAAAGGCACGCTCCTTATCCTGGCCGCCCGTCCGGGGATGGGGAAAACGGCTTTTGCCCTTACCATGGCGCGTAATATCGCCGTTGATCACAAGCGGCCGGTAGCGGTGTTTTCTCTTGAAATGTCTTCCCTTGAACTGGTTACCCGTCTCATATCGAGCGAAACCCGTATCTCGGGACGCAAACTGAAACAGGGTAACCTGGAAAATTTCGAATGGGAATGGCTCAACGACAAGGTGGGCAAACTTTCGGATGCTCCTTTGTTTATCGATGATACGCCGGCGCTGACCATGTTCGAGCTCAGGGCTAAATGCCGGCGGCTCAAGCAACAGCACCATATCGAGATGGTATTTATCGACTATCTGCAACTGATGCGGGGCGGAGATAGCTATAAAGGCAACCGCGAACAGGAAATCAGCCAGATATCAAGGCAGTTGAAAGGTTTGGCCAAGGAACTGAAGATTCCCATTCTGGCGCTTTCCCAGTTGAGCCGTGCGGTGGAAACCAGAGGCGGCGACAAGAAACCCCAGCTTTCCGACTTGCGGGAATCGGGCGCGATTGAGCAGGATGCGGATATGGTCATGTTTATCTATCGTCCCGAATATTACGGGATGACGGACGAGCAGACAGTGGATGGCGCGGCCGATCTCCTGATAGAGAAGCACCGCAGCGGTTCCACCGGGGTGGTGCACCTGCGTTTTGTGAAGGAATACGCCAAGTTCGAGAACCTGAGCGAGGAAAGCGGCGCTTCGGGTTACGGGCAGATGCCGCCCAACACCGATTTCGACAGCACCTCGGGCGGGCAATCGGTGGTTACCTATTCGTCCAGCATCAACAACGACAGTTTCGGCGAAATACCTGTGGGCAACAACAATCCCGACTTTTGCCGTACCCGTATTATCAAAAGCAGGATTTAGGCTTATGCGGAAATGTTGTTTGCTCTGGATTCTGTTGTTTTCCCTTTTCACCCCCTCGCGTTCGGCGCAGCTTCTGGTGCCGATGGACGAGGCGCAGACCAATCATCTCAAGGCGTACGGCGTGGCTTACTGGGTGTTGCAGAACGGCGGACAGATAAGTTGGTGGCTCAACTACAGGGGCGGCAGTTTCCTTTTGCCCTACAGCAGGGAGATAGAGAGCGAGTGTGCGGTGCGGGATGTACGCGCGGAAGTGCTTTCAGATGCCAAAGTAAACGCTATCCGTCTGGAAATTGGCGAAACGGCGGCCAATATGGACGAGGTTCCCTTGCAGAAAGCGCCGCGTATCGCTGTTTATTCGCCCAAGAACAAATTGCCGTGGGATGATGCGGTAACCTTGGTGTTGACCTATGCCGAGATTCCCTACGATGTGGTGTACGACCAGGAGGTGCTTTCGGGGGTGTTGCCGGCTTATGACTGGCTGCATCTGCATCATGAGGATTTTACGGGGCAGTTCGGTAAATTCTGGGGGGCTTACGGCCGGCAGGCCTGGTATAGGGAGGATGAGCGGATGCAGAAAGCCATGGCAGAGAAACACGGATTTTCAAAGGTTTCGCAACTCAAATTGGCCGTGGCGCACAAAATCCGGGATTTCGTGATGGGCGGCGGCTTCCTCTTTGCCATGTGTTCGGCCCCCGACAGTTATGATGTGGCCTTGGCCGCCGAGGGGGTGGATATATGCGATGTGCCTTTTGACGGAGATCCGATGAGCGCCGATGCCCAGCGCCGGCTGGATTTTAGTAAAACATTCGCTTTCAGGGATTTCAAGATCGTTACCGATCCCTATCTGTATGAGATTTCCGATATTGACGTTACCTTGAGCCGTCCCAGAACGCTCAATGAGAAAAACGATTTTTTCAGCCTGTTCGATTTTTCGGCCAAATGGGACTGGATTCCCACCATGCTTTGTCAGAACCACGAAAGGGTGATACACGGATTTATGGGGCAGACAACGGCTTTCCGTCGGGATTTGCTCAAGCCGGGCGTTACTATTCTGGGGCAGAACGAATCTTTGGGAGAGGCCCGCTATATACACGGAACGTACGGGAAAGGTACCTGGACTTTCTTAGGTGGACATGATCCGGAAGACTACCAGCATTTTGTAGGCGATCCGCATACGGATCTGAATCTTTATCCGCATTCGCCGGGCTACCGGCTTATCCTGAACAATATCTTGTTTCCGGCCGCCAAAAAAGAAAAACACAAAACCTGAAAGTCCCGTTACCGCTTGCGTCGGACAGGGTTGCCGAACAAATCCACCGAATCGAATAGATTCAGCTGGTTTTCGTCTTGGGGCGGTTCCTCGGGCAGGTCTGCATTTTTGTAATATTCGCGCAAGGCTTTTTTTATCAATTGCTTGAATCCTATCTTTTCGTAGGCGCAAAGCCGGCTGTAACGCATTTTTTCTTTGTCTGACAAGGCAAAGGTATAGCGGCGGAACTTAACCTTCTGATTGGCGGCTTTGCGTTTTTTCGCGCTCATTTTCTTGTCTTTTCCGTTTTTGTACCTGTCGGGCCGTTTTCCTGCGGCGCACCGAAGTAGAGCAGGCTTCCGTTACGGGGATCAAGTATTATCCGGTAGTTGTCCCGTATCGGTAAAGGCAGGCATTCCCCCCATTGGGCCACAAAAACTTCCGAAGTCTCCAGCTCCGATCCGTTGTATCGGATTCCGGCACGCATCCGGCGCGGAATCAGGTAATAAAAACCGGATGCGGCGGATGTTTTCTGGGAGGCTTGAAAATCCACGGCCTGTTCGCCGGCAAAGGGCAGGGGGGTGAGTTGAAGCACGAGTAGATCTTCGGTTGGGTACAATCCTGCCTCCTCGATTTCTTCCAGCCCGTATTCGGCAGAGAAGAGGGCTATCGGATATTCCTTTTGGCCGGCTTGCGGGGTGATGAAGAACGTGCGGCGGATTTCTTTTTTGCCGACCGTTCCCGTAAAACAGTTCAAATAGCGTCGTTCGTTCGATTCCAGCTGCCGGTACATGAATTCGAGCGTGCCGGCAGGATAGGGCACTTCTTGCAGGCCATAAAGCAGATTGGCTTTCTCGGAACGGATTTTAAGGATAAGATCGGCCATTTTGCGCGCCTGTTCGGAAAGGCTTTTTTCATCCACGCGCGGCCGGAGAATCTTTTCGATGATCAACACGCTGTCGACCTGCCGTTGCGAGACGACGGTGTCGAAACGGGCCCTGATATTGAGGTCGGCCACCGGTACGAAAGAACCGCTTACGTCCGGAAGCAGTTCGGAATCCGGGGTGCCGTCTGCAACGGGTGCGGCGGCCGGGTGCGCGTCAGGCCGCGCTTTCTTTTGCGGCCAAGCCGTTTCGAAAGGCAGGTTCACGCCCTTCAGAATCCCGTCTTTGCTTAAGGAAAGGCTCGGAATCCGGTTGCCTTGCACGCAAAATGTCCGTTCCGGATCCGGGTATGCCGTATTGCGGATGCGCACCTCTTTGATCCGGTACATCGTGGTGTTTTCCTTGATGGCCGAAAGTTTGAGCATCTGTTCCGCATAGTCGCTGTAGATGCCCCGTTCCAGGCATGTTTCTTCGATGGTGAGGCGAATCTCGAACCCGTTTTGCGGCAGACTGTAGAAAAGACCCTTTTCGGTTGTTTTGGCCGGCGCGGCATCGACCGGATGCACGGCGTACTGCGCTTTGAGGCTGAAAAACAATGTGCATGTCAGTACGGCGGCGAATGTATGGATGGTTTTCATTCTTTTCTCGGTTGAAAAAACAAAGGTAGTTACTTTTCGGGTTGGATGTCAAGCTTTGGCTTATCGGCCTCTGTCAACGTTTTCCACCAGATAGAGTTTGTCGCCCCGATGCACTTCGGATTTTACGGGCAGGGAGCAATAGGTGCCCTGCACGGTTTGCGTAACGGGAATGTTGTCCATGCGTATCTCCTGCACGGTGTTTTCGTAAACGCCGGTGGTGTTGCCGATAATCACGAATGCATCGCCTACATGGAGGTTGGCAGCCTCCACTTTGAGCTCGGCCACGCTGAGGCGGTCGAAGAAATTGGTGATTTTGCCGATGTAGGTTTTCCGGGTGGTGGCGCTTGAACCGTAGCGGGGCGTCCACTGGCCCATCTTCTCTCCCAGATAGTAGCCGCTCCAGAATCCCCGGTTGTAGACGGTGCGCAATTCCTGATTCCAGCGTTCTATGTTCTCTTGCGTGTACTGATTGTTTTTCCAGGCCTGCACGGCTTCTTTATACACCCGGGTAACGGTTTTCACATAGTCGGCCGAGCGGCCGCGTCCTTCGATTTTGAGCACGCTTACGCCCGCATCCAGTATCTTGTCCAGAAAATCTACCGTTTTGAGGTCTTTGGGGGAGAGCAGGTATTCGTGGTCCACTTCTATCTCCACGTCTTTTTCTCCGTCGGTCTGGCTCAGTTTATAGGGGCGTCGGCAGAGTTGGAGACAGGAACCCCGGTTGGCCGAGGCATTGTAGTGGTCAAGGCTCAGGTAGCATTTGCCCGAAACGGCCATGCAAAGCGCGCCGTGCGCGAAGAGTTCGATTCTTACCGGATTCCCTTGCGGGCCGAGGATATTCTCTTCCCGGATACGTCGGGTGATGGCGGCCACTTGTTCAAGGCTCAACTCGCGGGCGGCCACCACCACGTCGGCATATCGGGCGTAGAAACGCACGGCCTCTATGTTGGTGACGTTGCACTGGGTGGAGATATGCACCGGCATGCCGATCTGGCGCGCATAGCCGATAACGGCCCAGTCGGAAGAGATAACGGCGTCGATGCCGGCTTTGAGGGCCAAGTGAAGCACATGGCGGCATTCCTCCAGCTCGCTGTCGTACACGACGGTGTTGAGGGTAAGGTAGGTATGGATGTTTTTTTCCTTGCACAGGCGGGCTATCTCCGCCAGGTCTTCGGCCTGGAAGTTCACGGCAGCCCGCGCCCGCATATTGAGCCGGCCCACGCCGAAATAAACGGCATCGGCACCGCCTTGAATGGCGGCTTGCAGGGCGGGGAAAGAACCTACGGGCGACATGATTTCTATAGGGTTGGCACTCATCGGTAAGGTTTTCGTTTCGGGCGGTTTTCGGACCGCCGTGTAAGTGTTTATCGTTTTTTGATTTCGTCCTGGGGCAGAAACTGTTGCAACAAGGGCATGAAACTTTGCAACACGGAAGGATTTCCGCAGGCTATTTCTTTGCCGTGCAGGTAGTTGGGGCCGCCTTGAAAGTCGAAGACTTTCCCGCCGGCTTGTTTGACGAGGAATTGACCGGCAGCCACATCCCACGGGCGGAGTCCGTATTCGAAAAACACTTCGCTTCGGCCGGCGGCAACGGCTGCCAGGTCGAGCGCGGCCGACCCCAGACGGCGTATCCCTGCCGTATGCTGCATGAGATAGGCCAGCAGTTTCATGTAGCCGTCCAGGCGGCCGAAGTCGTAATAGGGAAAGCCGGTGAGGATAAGGCTGTTGTCGAGTGTTTCCATCGTGCTCACATGGATGGGATTGCCGTTGAGGCAGGCTTGTCCGCCCCAGACGGCATGAAATATTTCGTCCATGTCGATATGGTGTACCACGCCCAAGATTACCTCGCCTTCGGGAATGGCTTTTTCCCCATCGGGACGTGTACGGGTCTGTTTGTCCTGCAGGGCGATGCTGATGCAATAGAACGGAATGCCGTGGATGAAATTGGTGGTGCCGTCCAGGGGATCCACGATCCAGTCGTAGCGTTCGCCCCGTCGGGTCGCGGTGCCTTCCTCGGCAATGAATCCGGCTTGGGGAAGAATCTCTTCGAGGCCTTCCACCAACCGTTTCTCGGCGGTCTTGTCCACATAGGTGACGTAGTCGTGAAGCCCCTTGCGCTCGATGTCGTCCTGACCTATCTTCCGGGATTGTTCCAGGATAAAGGAGGCGGTATGGCGGCACAGGCCGATGACCCGGCTTTCGATTTGACGGAGGTTCAGTTCGGGAATGTATTCCATCGTTGTTCGCTGCATTAAAGGACGCAAAAATAGCGAATATTTGAGGAGGGATTTGCCGCTTTCTTCGTAAATTCGCTTCAGTTTTTGAAAAGCATGGCGCTGAAGGAGCAGTTTGTGCGGTATATCGAGGCCGAAAAACGGTATTCGCCCTGTACGGTGAAGGCATATTCTTCCGACTTGGAAGAGTTTGAGCGTTATATGGTCCGATGCTACGGAAGCTCCTTGACGGAGGCTTCGGCAGAGCAAATCCGCTCTTACGTGATTTTTCTGGTGGACAAGAAGTTTTCTGAAAAAAGCATCCATCGCAAGATTTCGGTACTCAAAACCTTTTACAGATACCTGCTTAAAAACGGAGCGGTGCGCTTGAATCCCGCCCTGCGGGTCCCGCTTCCCAAAATCGGCAAGCGTTTGCCGGTATTTGTGGAAGAAAGCCGGATGGAGAGGATGGAGAACAGGGAGGTGGATGCCGACAGTTTCACCGCCTATCGAGACTATCTGATTATCGAGATGTTTTATGGAACGGGGGTGCGTCTGGCGGAGCTTATCTCGATGGCCGATGCCGATGTGGATGTGGCGGGACGCAGGATAAAGGTGTTCGGAAAACGCAATAAGGAGAGAATCGTTCCCATCACGCCGGCTTTGGCCGAGGAAATTTCCCGTTACCGTGCCTTACGGGCAGGTAAGGAAAATCATGCGGGCGTTTTTTTCATCACCGAGAAGGGTGATCCTATGCCGCGCGGAGCGGTGTACCGCATCGTGAAGGCCTGCCTGCGGATCTATACGGATCTTCCCAAATGCAGTCCGCACGTGTTGCGGCACACTTTCGCCACACATCTGCTCAACCACGGGGCCGACCTCAATGCAGTGAAAGAGTTGCTGGGACATAGTTCGTTGGCTTCCACTCAGGTATATACACACAACACCATCGAGAAGTTGAAAAAGGACTATACTTCCTCGCATCCCAGAGCCTGAAACTTGGTGATTCGCTCGGAAAATCGTAACTTGTGGGCGGTTTCGGATAAATTGTTGTCTGAAACCGTTCACTCAGTATCAACCGGTTCCGGAGGTTGGAGATAAAGTTTCAGCCGGGCGGGACATAAAAACGTTTTGCTATGGAAATATCTGTCAATGCGGTTAAATTCAAGGCAGCGGACGCGTTGCTGGAGTTTATCGACAAGAAAGTCGGAAAGGTGGAGACCTTGTTGCCGCAGGCCATCAAGGCGGATGTTACGCTTAAGGTGGACAAGGAACAGGCCGAAATGAACAAGATCGCCGAGGTCCGCGTGGCGGTGAGCGGCGACGAGCTTTTTGCCTCCAAGCAATGCGATACCTTTGAGGAAGCGGTTGACCTTTGTGTGGACGCGCTTAAGAAACAGGTTGAGAAACTCAAGACCCGGTATCAGAAATAAAAGACCTCCGGGCAGGTAAAACGATAGGTATATCTATGACCGATGACTGCATTTGTGCCACCGCGACCCCGATGGGAAACGGTGGCATTAGTGTTATAAGGCTCAGCGGAAAAGAGGCGGTGGCGATAGCCGCCAAGGTGGTGCGTTGCCGTAAGGGAAGCCTTGCGGAAATGAAGTCGCATCGTTTGAAGTTCGCCGAATTCGTGGCCGAAACCGAAAACGGTGCGGAGGTGCTGGACGAGGGCGTGGTTGGGATATTCAGGGCGCCTTGCTCCTACACGGGCGAAGATGTGGTGGAATTTTCCTGCCATGCTTCGCCGTATATCGTGCGCCGTCTGCTGGAGGCATTGGTGGCGGCCGGAGCGCGCATGGCCGGGCCGGGCGAGTTTACCATGCGGGCGTTTCTGAACGGTAAGATGGACTTGAGCCAGGCCGAGGCGGTGGCGGATTTGATTGCGGGCGAAAGTAAGGCGATGCACGATATCGCGCTTGGGCAGCTTCGGGGCGGTTTTTCATCGGAGATTGAGGATTTGCGGCAGAGGTTGTTGGATTTTGTATCGCTGGTGGAGTTGGAGTTGGATTTCAGCGAGGAAGACGTGGAGTTTGCCGACCGTGGCCGTCTGCGGGAACTGTTGCGGGAGATAGCCGCCAAGGTGGATGACTTGCGGCGGTCTTTCCAGACGGGCAACGTGCTCAAGGAGGGTATCCGGGTGGCTATCGTGGGTAAGCCCAATGCGGGCAAAAGCACTCTGCTGAACGCCTTGCTGCACGAGGAACGGGCGTTGGTGAGCGATATTCCGGGCACCACGCGCGACACGATAGAGGAGGTCTGGCAGATAGCGGGCGTGAAGTTCCGTTTTATGGATACGGCGGGTTTGCGCCAGGGGCAGGACGAAGTGGAACGCATGGGCATAGGGCGCACCTTGGAGAAGATGCGGCAGGCGCAGGCGTGGCTGTATCTGTTCGATATGGAAACGATGCCCCTGGAGGCGGCGAGGCAGGAGGTGGAGACGTGGAAACGGCGTCTGTGGGCGGATGCCGGTGGGGATGCTCTGGAGGCGATGGGCAATATGCCGGTGATTTTTGTGGCGAACAAGGTGGATGCCGTGGGGCGCGGCGCGGAATGGGTGGGCGATACGGTGTATCTCTCGGCGCGGGAAAGCCTGGGCATGGATTTATTGGAGGATGCCTTGCGGGAACTGATACCTGAGATGCCCGATGCCAACGCGGTGGTGTTGACCAACGCCCGTCATTACGAGGCCTTGGGCTTGGTAAAGGAAGACTTGGGGCGTATTTTTGAGGGCATGGAAAGCGGTCTGCCGGGCGATCTGCTCGCGATGGATATCCGCTCCGCCATCGACCATCTGGGACTCATAACGGGAAAGATTCTGACCGACGATGTGCTGGGAAACGTGTTCTCGCGGTTCTGTATCGGGAAATAATAGAATTGCTTGTTTCCGAGGTGATTGAAAGTGTGAAGGGATGGCGTGGACGGGTAACGCGGTTAGGAATTTCCAAGAGAGAAGCGGTTATGTTTGCCGGAGTGTTGGATGTGCGGTGTAAGTGGGAATTGCCATTCTCCGCCACCCGATGGAAGGCTTTGTTTCTGGTATCGGAGGTGATCACAAGGTGGCTCAGTCCCCGTACATCGCGGCAATGACCGAAAGGCGTTCAATGCTTCGGATGTCAGTCCTTTGCCCCAATAAGGATAACCGATCCAATAACCGAGTTCCCGTTCTGCGCACAGAAGGGGGCTCACCTTGCGGGGCAAGACCGATACCACCAATCGCTTCGTTGGAATCCTTAAGAATCAAAGCGAAAGTATGGGATTAGGCCGCAATATAAGTCTTTCCGTTTCGATCATACTGAGATGGATTATAGACATTGGCCGGTTCTCGGCTGGTTTCACGCGGGAAACAGGTTGCAGAAGCCTTGTTTGTGGAACTGACAGTACATTTGAATGTTTTCGGGCGTGTCGTTTTCAAGAAGTGTGAGCAATTCTTTTGCAAAATCGATTGCGCCCGAACCGTTGGCGGTAACTATATGCTGATCGCTTACGGCTTGGGCATGAACGTATCCGGCCGGGTTGGTGTAGTTTTCGCCACCCCAGAGCCTGAGTTGTTGCAATCCGTTGCCGGTATGCTTCACCGCATTGAGAAATCCGTGTTTCGCCAGGAATGAAGCGCCGTTACAGATACCTCCGACAATCCGCCCTTTCTCAATGGCTTGCCGTACAATAGGTACGACTTTGTCGGCAAGGGGAGAACTCCATCCGTAGCCGCCCACCAGAACCAGGGCTTTGTAATCGTCGGGAACCGTTTCGAAGGAATAGTCTGGAAGCGTCCGGAATCCGCCGATAGATTTAACAGGCTCCATGGTAGGGGCTAGTACTTTATTGACATATTTCGGATTTTCTTTTAGGCCGACTTCATCGCAGTTGACCGCCTGCGAGAGATACACCGCCTCATGGTCGGCATAGTCGGGTAGCAGGATATATAAAATTTCGTTTTTCATGGGATTGTTTTGAAGCCAAAGATAGTCCTTTATGTTTAATACTGAAAGATTTTTCAGAAACTTTGCATATATAGGAGGTGTTTGCTCGCAGACAGAAAGGTTTCTGTTTGTTGAGCATGGGCAATCGTTCGATGCAAAAATGATAATAATAGCGCTGACGATGAATGATAATCTGTTCTCCATCCGGCCGGAAGAAGCCCATGAATCTATATTCTATCATACTTTGCAAGTTGCGCCAAGAGGTGCATATTTCGCAGTGAATCGCGGTATTCGGAGGACATCTTGCTTGGGGTAGCACATCTTCATCAATAAGTTTCTATTTTCTGTTGAAGCTTGTTTTTGAGGAATGGTTTATGTGAGTGTGATGTATACATGGATTAATATTAATAATTTTGCGTTACTGATAATATTGGATATGAGGTGGCAAGAAAATGTGGCAAGAAGGTTGTTGAACAGTATTCTTCTTGTAGTGGTAGTTACTTTTACGTCTTGTATCTATGTTGCCGATTATACAGTTTCTCTAAATAAGGTTGAACGTCCGGCAGATAGCAAAAAGCCGTTGGGCGATATCAAAGTGTATGATTTCTTAGAGGATAGTGTAACCAAGTATCGTTTTGAAGACGATTATATCGTTGTGTATTGGTATGTGGATGAAACGAGTTTCCGTTTTTCGCTTATCAATAAATCTGGTAAAACCTTAAAAATAAGCTGGGATGATATCAGTTATGTGGATACTGAAGGTCAAGTAGGGCGGGTAATGCATTCTGGCGTGAAATATTCAGAGCGTAATAATTCACAGCCATCTACAACAATTCCCAAAGGAGCAACCCTTTCAGACCGATTGATACCTACCGATAATATCTCCTATGAAGAGTATGCTTTCTTTGGAGAAAGCAACTGGTTTGAAACGTATTTATTCCCTCGCATATCGGAGAGCTCAGAAGAATCTGTAAAAGCCAATGCCGCGAAATATGCAGGTAAGACAATGTTAATTCTGATGCCTATACTGATTGAAAATGTACAAAACGAATATCTTTTTACGTTTCAAATAGGTGTTGATTCTATTAAAAGAAAGGCGATAAACACGCTAAAAAGTAATCATAAAATAAAACTACACGATGAAATATGATCAGATGAACGAAGAGGGGCGCAATCAAAAAGGGTGTATTTTCAAAATACTTCCCATTATTGCTACTGTAGTCCTTATCTTTGTGATACTTTGGCTTACCGGACTTATTCGTTTTGAAAGCAAGGAGAGGGAAATCTCTGTGGATGCGGTCGAAGAGGTTTCCGTAAGACATTCCGCCGACTTTAGGGTGACGGAAAGAGAGTGGCGGTTGCTCCAAGCAGAAGTGCGGCAGTTGCGAAATGAGCTAAGGCAGTTGAAACAGAACGGTACAAAATCGGTGGCATCGTCCACCAACAATATCGCAATACGTGAAAAGGAGACGGAACAAGGCAATACGAATCCTGCTTCAACACCTACAACGTCTTTGTCCCGGCAATCGGCAACATCATCCGCTTCCGCAACCGTTGGCGCGAATGATATCACGCTCGCCAACTATTCCCACGATTGGGTTAAACGCGATGCTACCGTAGCTTTCAAAAACAATACCGACCGTACTGTTTCGAGTATAACCGGACGCATGATTTATTACGATATGAGCGGAAATATGTTAGATTATCAGGATTTTACAAAGACTGTTGCGATTGAGCCGGGTATGGTGAAGAGTGTTGCTCTACCTGGCTATGGGTATGGGGAATCGTATGCGTATTACAAAAATGAGGCAATCCCGACAAATCCCGACCGCAAGTATAAGGTGAAATTCGAGTTGAAATCATATAAGTTAAAATGAGCGGTATGAGTACGCCCGTTGGTTATATATCTGTTGATCCGATTGTAGGAGAGGGCTTGCTCCTGATATTGGCGCTTGTGGTCGGCCTTGGATTGGTATATCTCCTGCGCATACACATTGCCTATCGAATGGCGAAGAAGCGGCACCGCGACCCTTTGGGCTGGGTGCTTTTGTCGTTCTTCTTTTCACCCTTGCTCACCTGGATAATCCTGTTGATTGTGGGGGATGCCAAACCCTGCTATGGTAGGGAATAGATTTATGGTCCCTTTAGGTTATTTCCATCGGCTCAAAAAATATAAAAACGGGTTTTTATCGGCTCAGGTTGGATCGATTTTTAGGGGGGCGCCGGTTCTCGGGAATATATTGTCGTGTTCATGGTTCGTCGCAATACTCCACGCCGTCGGTATTCAACGTCAGGTTTGTTTATGCTATTCCCGTTTTGCCTCAATCTTGTAAAGGGTGCGGGAGATATTCGCGAACACTTTTAACACAGACCACAGCAGATAACATCCAAGCCAACAAATAAAACCGCTAAATACCCCTCCAAAAAAATATGCCATAAATAAGCCAACAGAAAATTCCCACATTGATTCAGCTACCGCAAGCCCACCGAACAATCCAATCAATGTCCAAATAATCCATAAAATTACCCCTATGATTTTTACAGCATTGGCAACCTTCACGAGGCCTATCTCTGCTTTATCATCTATATCTGTCTTGTTCTCGGGGGCATATTTGCATATTTCCGCATATTCTTCATCGGTTACATCCAGTGCCGCCTCTGTTTTTTTTACAGACAAAGCATAACCATTTGCTATAATACTATCGTATTTTTCTTTTGTGAGAGTATTTCCGTAGACATCCGTATAGCGGCTTTTATTTTCATCAATCAATCCAATGCCAATTAAATGCTTTTCTCTTTTGGCCTTTTCTGATGCTGACTGCGCTTCTTTCTGTGCCTGTAACCATTTTTCTACTGTAGTGTTCATTGTGTTTTGTTCTTAAACCATGCAAATTTAATATTAAAAATCAAAAATAACTGGAAAACAGGGGAATATTG
>CAMWNM010000029.1 GCA_947175635.1 uncultured Bacteroidales bacterium
AAACCAACGTTTTTCGTAAGCCGAGCGCAGAGACCAAACTTGTTTGGGCTTTGCCAAGGCGGGAAATACGTCGGTTGTAAACCACCTGTTTTATTCAACACGCAGACTGTTGATCGGATTCTCGCGCAGAAAGCAACGCACCCTTAATCCGACACACGCAGTTCCGACCAAACAAACTACGGCAACCGCCGCAAAATACACCCACCAGTCAAGCGGCACCTGCACCGAAAATTGTTGAGAATAGCGGAATGACGCCCAATAAGCCACCGCACTTCCGACCAAACCCGAAAACGAGGCTATCTTCAACACATCGATTACGAAAATCCGCAGAATCCGGCGCTCGCAGGCACCGTTCACACGGCGGATGGCGATTTCCTTGCTTCGGCGTGTTACCTCATCGTTGATATACCCCAACAACCCCATCAAGGTGATAAGCAAACAAAACAAGCTCCCCGCCCATACCTTTTCGCCGAAACGCGCCGATTCCCGATATAATCCGACAACATCGTTCTTGTATGGCGTAAGTCTCGCTTCCTTATCGGGGAGCAATGCCTCCAGTGCAGAATCCGCCTTGGCCAGGGCACTTCCGGTAAGCGGATTGAAACGTACCCAAAGGAAGTTGAACCATTGGGGATCGCCGGTGTGGAACAATACGCTGGGACGAAGATCCGGCTCAGCCACACCGCCCAAAACAACCGTACGGTACACCCCGCATATCGTGTAACAGAAATTTCCCCATTCACTGTGCTCGGTGATACAGATTTCCTTTCCCACCGCCCCGTCTTTCCAATCCACAAAATTCCGCATCTTCTCCACAAATGATTCCGAAACCAAGATTTGGCCGGGATAAAGCACATCGTTTTCGGTAAAATCTTCTCCGGCCACGATATGCATGCCCATCGTTTCGACAAAACCGTTGCCCACATAATACAAATCCGCCACATTAAACAACTGGAGGGATTCTCCCTTGAACGAGATATTGTTTCCCGACATGCCGTCAGCAAAATGCGAGAAACCGCAACTTACCTTCTCCACCTGCGGCAAGCGTTCCAACTCGGCCATCAAGGTGACACGCATGGACACATCCACGCCCGTCATATCGTAATATGCCAGGTTTTCGTACTCATACCCGAGATCATAGTGCAACATCATGGTGTATTGACGTCTCACATTTATCATCAGGCCGATCAGAAAGGCAAATACGGCGAACTGAAACGCCAGCAGTCCCCGCTTCCATCTCTTCTTGTTTTCGGAAAAACGGCGGAAGGCATAGACCACCGGGACACCTGCCATAAATATGCCCGGCAGGATACCGGTAACGAATACCAACAGTAAACATATCGCCGGCAAGACAAGCGAACTGCGTGAAGACAGCAAGACGGATACCTGCACGCCAAGGCACTCATACACCCAGTCTTGCGCGGCCAACAGAAAGAATACCGACAAAACAAGGGCAAGCAATGTATGCACGGATGTTTCCCCAAACACCATGCGGACTATCCTGCCGCTTCCCGCCCCGTAGCATTTGTGTACCGCCATTTCCTTGTTCCGGTTCACAATAGAAGAAAGGCTTATCAGCGCATAATTCAGCACGGCGGTAACCAACAGCACCACGGCAAGCAGAAACAGCATCGTGTGGCGGGCACGCAATTCATCGTTTATGAGATAACGGTCGCGCAAGGGCCATAATTCGTATTTTATCTGAAAACCGGCCGCTTGCATTTCTTCCTTCTCAATATGACGTGCCTGCATGGCATCCATCGCCTCACGCAAGGCATCGGGCATAATGCCCGCCTGAAGTTTCACCACCCCGTAATAACGGTCGTTGCCTATCCAGTTGTCGAGGCTCCATTCCCCCATCAGACTGCTGGAAGCGATGATATCACACCGGAACGATGCATTTTGGGGCATATCTTCATATACACCGCCCACAATAAATTCAGCACCTTCCAGTCCTTCTACCGAAAAACGTCTTTCCAATGCCATCGCCACACCGCCCATCTTTTCGGCGATGGAACGAGACACCAACACTTCCGTACGGCGGGCAAGCACCGCCGCCGGTTCCCTGCCGCCCAACAATCTTACGGGAAACAATTCAAAATAATTGGAGTCGGCGGCGATAACGGGAAGTTCGGTCGTAACACGCATGCCGTCGGCATCGGTCAACACAACACGTGAACCGAAAATGTAGGTAAAGCGCATGGCTGTCTCCACACCCGGAATCTCCATCCGCATACCGGCGGGAACACCGCCGCTTACCCTAAAAGTTGTTTTCTCTTCCCCATTATGCGAATATCGGTTCACCACCAGATACAGACGGTCCGCATCCGGATAACAGGCATCGTACGAACGCTCAAAAAACACCTGCGCCAACAGAATCAGCCCCACGGAAAACCCCGTTGCCAACGAAATTATTTTCAACAGATTGTATCGGCCTTTTTTGAAAAGGGTTTTGATTGCCAGTCTTAAGCTTTTCATTTCAATATCAAGATTTCATGTCCACGGAAAGTTTCATAGCCCGACACGATAACGCGCTCACCCTTCTCCAAACCTTCCATCACCTCGTAATACTGAGGGTTCTGACGGCCGATACGGATATTACGTTTGCAGGCTTTCTGCCCCGATTCATCCAACACGTAAATCCATCCGCCACCGGTACTTTGAAAAAAAGATCCTTTGGGTATCAACAGGCTTTCGGTGCTTTGTCCCAATTCGAGATTGATATAGTAGGTCTGGCCGCTGCGGATGTTCTCGGGTCGGGCATCGGAAAAAATGAAATCGGTGCGGAATTTACCTGAGCGGACCTCTGGGTAAACCTTTTTCACCAACAGTGAAAAACGCACGCCCTGACGTTCAAAGCTGGCCGAAAGACCGGCGTGGACACGGTCTATGTAATGCTCGTCGATACTGGCCTGTATCTTGAAATCCGAGAGGTCGTTGATTTGCCCTATCTTCTGCCCCGCCATCACATTCTGCCCCAGTTCCACATCCAGCAGACCCAGTTCTCCGTCTATCTGCGAACGGATGTCGAGCTGTGCCTTGCGCTGGCGCACCAATTGCAGATTGCGCCGCATGTTGGCAAGGCTGTTTTCCATTTCCTCCATCTGGATGCGCCGCGAAAGGGAGTCTTGTTTGAGCCGCCTGTCCACCAACTCGTATTTTCGGCTCGCTAACTCGTAATCTTCCTTGGCCTTAAGATACACTTCCCTGGCCACCAGATCTTCTTCATAGAGGCGTTTCTGCTGTTCATAGGCACGGCGGGAACGCGAAATCTCCATGTCGAGCTGCAAACGCTCGGTCATGTTGCTGAGCCTGTCCTGCTCCATGGTTACCTGCGTGTTCCGCAAGAAATTCTGCTTCTCGGCCAGCTGTGCCTCGGCGTCCAATATCTGCAACTCCAGATTGGCGTTGGCAAGCCGCACGATAATGTCGCCTTTCTTCACCTGCGCGCCTTCTTCCACCACTTTTTCCCGTACGATGCCGCCCTCCTCGGGACTGATCTGCACGATGGCGATCGGCTGCACCTGCCCGTCCACACGGATAAAGTCGTTGAACTCGCCCCGCTCCACCTCCGCTATCATAAGCCCCCTCCTTTCCACACGCAAGGTGGAGGCGTGGTTGCCGAAGATTCCCCACAGCAACACCGGCAACACGAACCCGCCCCCAATCAAATAGGGAATATGTTTCTTGCGGATTCCTTTCTTCTTTTCTATGATTCTGTCCATTGTCGTTTGTTTTCACGCAAGTCATTCTGACGGACGGGAGGCCAGGGCGACAAGAAACGATACGTCGAGTCGTACTGCGCCATGCAACCGGGCTTCCGTGTTTGTCCAACGAGGCAGCCCGCCGTCAAAAAAACTTTCACTCAGTATAATGAACCGTACCGGTAATAGTTCACCATCCTCCTTCTCATCTCCAGAAGCCAGACCCGTTGCAGATACTCGGCCTGCGACTGCAACAAGGTATTGGCGTAGGTCTGCACGTCCAAGGGCGTCACCAAGCCTTCTTCGTACTGGCGGAGCGCGATACGGTAAGCAATGGAGTCGCTCTCCACCTTGCGCTGCATCTGCAAGGCTTCCTTGGCATAGCCGTTGCAGTCCATCACCGCCTGTTCAATGGCATCGTGCAACTGACGCAGCGATTCGTTCTCTTCCTCGCGCGCGGCGAACATGGCGTTGCGCGATTTACGCAGGGCTGTATTGCGGCTCAAGCCGTCAAAAATAGGGATATTCATGCCCACCGCCACATATTCGCCCAGGTTGTTGCGAAACTGCTTCTTGAAACTCTGCGTGTAGCCGTCTATATAGTCGGTGTTGACGCCCGCCTGCACGTAGATGTCGGGAAAAAGCGCACCGATGCGCATCTTGTAGTCTAATTGCGCCGCCCGAAAGCGGTACTTGGCCTGCAAAGCCGACGGATTGGAGGTTTTGGCGCGGTCAAAAATCGACTCGGCATCGGATTCCGTCGCCACTAACGAAATTTCGGGCAAGGTGGTGTCGAGTTCCAAAGTGCGGTTCAGGGGAAAATTCATCACCTGCTTGAGCGTAAGCAAGGCCGAGCGGTACAGGTTCTGCTGGCGGGTCAGTTCGTAGTCGTCGGCCGCCACCTGACTTTCGAATTGGGCGATATCCGCCTTGCCGCGCAAACCCAATTCTGCTTCACGCCGCACCTTAAGCAAGTTGCGTTCGCTCTCGGCCAACTTCAAGGCCGAAAGGCGCGCCGTTTCCCGATAATACACCGCATCGGCAAAGGCCTGCATGGTGTTCATCGCCACCTCGTCTTCGAGCCGCTGTATCTCGTTTCTGCCCATCTGCAAGTTGGAGGAAGCCAACATCCATTGTTTGACGTAACGTCCGCCGCAAAATAGCGGAAGCGAGGCGGAAAGCCCGTAGGAATTGTAAAACGATTGCACGTTGTTGTAGGTGTTCGTCACCGGGTCGATGGAACGCCCGAAATTATACTGCGCGCCCACCGAAGCGTTCACGGAGGGAAAGAAAGAAGCGATGGCCTGGTCGCGTTCGGCCTGATAGGAGGCAGTTTGGTAGCGTTGTTTCTTCACCGCATACGAATTTTCGGAAGCAAAGCGCATGCAGTCTTCCATCGTCCACACCGAAAGGGTATCACCCTTTGCCATGAGCGATGCCGAAACGAGGCATCCCGCCGCACAAAATAAAATCCTGCTGTATTTCTTGCCTGTTTTCATGACGCCTGTTTCATCCAAACTTTCTGCCGCACACCGGACCGGACTTGTCT
This sequence comes from uncultured Bacteroidales bacterium, assembly GCA_947175635.1. Lineage (GTDB taxonomy): Bacteria > Bacteroidota > Bacteroidia > Bacteroidales > P3 > Pullibacteroides. Next base: position 5,254 of record CAMWNM010000029.1, read on the forward strand.
CAAGCCCGGTTCCGGCAGACGCGGATAAATCCAAATCAGTTCTACACCTTATCTATAACAAGGTCCGTGCCAAAAAACACAAAACAAAAGAAACCAAATAGATGCAAAAACACAAAATCTCAAGAGTGTCCAATTTCAAGACACCCCCTGTCTAAAAACAAGACAGTACGGTCTTCCACGCAACGGCACTTTTATAAAGGAATTCCGGCAACAAATGATTTGACAGCAATATCTTCCCGCTTTTTTGTGTATCACTTACACATTTTTCGTCCGAATTTTGTGTACAACTCACACATTTTTCGTCCGAATATTTGCTTTTCAGACCCATATTTCCTATTTTTGCCGTTAGCAATCAAATTTTTGCGACAGGATATGGAAAGAAAAGCCTCCAAGGATTTAATCAATTGGTATCATGCCAAAACACGTAAACCCTTGATTGTACGCGGAGCACGGCAAGTAGGCAAAACTTGGCTCATAAACGATTTTGCCCAAAAGCTTGGCACGCTCTTTGTCTATATCAATTTTGAAGATGACCGGCCATTGCGGGATCTTTTTGAAGCCGACTTCGACATGCAGCGCATACTCGAAAGAATCAGCGTGCAGAAAGATGTGGACATAAAACCCGATACGCTTATCATTTTTGACGAACTGCAAGAGGCCATACATGGGATTACGGCCTTGAAATACTTTGCCGAGAAACTTCCCTCGCAACCGGTTATCGCCGCCGGTTCCCTATCGGGTATCGCTATGCATCGCGGAGATTCCTTTCCTGTTGGAAAAGTGGATTTCATAGATGTTTTTCCTATGGATTTCGAGGAGTTTCTCCTTGCTACGGGCAATCATCGCTTAGTTAAAATCATTTCTGAAAAAAAGTGGGATTCAGTAAAAAATGTAAAAGAGAAAATCATTCGTCTGCTTCGCACTTACTACTATGTGGGAGGCATGCCGAAATGTGTGGAAACATTTGTTTCCACCAATGATTATTCGGCTGTAAGAGACGTGCAAAGAGCGTTGTTGGATTCTTATGACAACGATTTCTCGAAACATGCACCTCTCCATCTCGTGCCACGCATCCGATTAGTGTGGAATTCGGTAGTTTCGCAGTTAAGCAAGGAAAACAAAAAATTTGTTTACGGCTTAGTGCGCAAAGGTGCAAGAGCCAGAGAGTTCGAATTGGCTTTGGAATGGCTTTTCGATGCCGGTTTGCTTCTCAAAGTAGGCCGCACAAAAAAAGGAGAACTGCCCCTAAAGGCTTATGAGGATCCTGCCTCTTTCAAAATTTTTCTACTTGATGTCGGTTTACTGTCGGCCATGTGTCAGCTTGACGCGCCATCTATCGTTGAAAAAAAGGATTTGATTGGAAGTTTCAAGGGCGGACTTACCGAACAATATGTTATGCAACAATTACGACCGTACAAGAATCTAAGCATCTACTATTGGTCCTCCGATAAATCGGATGGAGAAATCGACTTCTTGCTGCAACGCGGCAACCTCATCATCCCAATCGAAGTAAAAGCTGAAGAAAATCTAATGGCAAAAAGTCTGCGACTATTCTCCCGGAAATACAAATGCGCCCTATCCTATCGTTTTTCCATGTCCGATTATAGAGAGCAGGATTGGATGACGAATGTTCCGCTCTACGGAATCTTCGGTATTTTGTAGCCAGATGATTATTGGACTACGGAAACAGAAGCGTAAAGACGGTGGCGGTATCGTCGGAACGCATCGTGATTTTTCCGCCCGAAAGCCGCATCAACTGTAGGGAAACCGCCAGTCCGATGCCGTTGCCGTCTTTCTTGGTCGTGAAGAACGGCAAAAAGATTTCTTCGGCCACCTCCGGTTCTATCTTGGACCCGTTATTGCCGATTTCGATACGCACCGCGCCCGTGGCATCGCCGTAGGCTTGAATCAGAATTCTGCCGTCCGTGCGTTCCGAACCAATCGCCTGCCGCGCGTTCTTGAGGATATTGAGCACCACTTGCCGAATCAGACTTTCATCGGCAAACACCATTAAATCGGCAGGTTCCACCTTTATTTCGGTGGCTATTTCCTGCATGCCCGATACCGAATGGTGCGCCAACTCCAGCGTCTGCCGCAAGAATCCGCCCACATAGAAAGGTGCGGGCTCGGGCTCCGGCAAGCGGGTGAACTTACGGTAGGAATCCACAAAGGCAAGCACGCCCTTGCCTGTTTCCCGTATCGTCTCCAAGCCCGTGCGGAGGCAGGCATCCTTGTCTTGATAGGTATCCAACAGGGTATCGCTCAAGGAGGTCATGGGCGTTACGGCATTCATGATTTCGTGGGTCAACACACGCGTAAGCCTTATCCAAGCCTGCGTTTCCTTTTCATCTAGTTCGTGTTCTATGTCGTTCAAGGCCACGATGCGCAACGCGCCTTTGGCCAAATGGATAAACGAAGTCCTGACCGACACTTGCCGGCTACCTCTTTCGTTATTGAACGAAACCGTTTGCGACACGCCCGCCGAGGCATCCTCGATAGCCTGCGCCAAAGCCGCGCTCACACGCTCTATCTGCCGCAGGTGCGTCACCATTTCCAATCCCGTCAGCGTGGCGGCTGCATTGTTGTAGAGCACCACCGCATTGCGTTCATCAAGCACGATGATGCCCGTATCGACCGCTTTCAGTATTTCGCCATACAAGGCTTCCTGTTGCCGTATCTCCTGCCGTGTTTCGGAAACCATGCGCACGATGCGGTTCAGCGAGCGGTTCACCGCCCTGTCGAACACGCTTTTTTCCGAATAACAGAACATCGGGTCGCCGTTCTCCAAGGCTTCAATCAAATCGTGTATCTTTTCGGCGCGGCGTTTCTGAAGCCGGTAGGCCCACCACATCGTCCAGATCCATGCCGCCGCCGCTACAACGGCCCACAGAACCCAGTCTTTCATCTATAGTCCGTATTTCTTGATTTTGCTGTAGAGGGTCTGACGGGCTATGCCCAACGCATTGGCCACCGCCGAAAGGTTGCCACCGTATTTGGATATTGCCTGACGTATCATAAGGCATTCCATGTCTTCGATCCGCATATCGCCCGTTTCATGAATACCCTGCAAAGGCTGGATGTCCGGCGACCGGGCGGCCATTTCGAAATGATCCGCACCCAACACCTCGGCATCGGCCATAATGACGGCTTTCTCCACCACGTGTTCCAGTTCGCGGATATTGCCCGGCCAGGGATAGGCGGTCAAGGCATTCAAGGCTTCCTTGTTCAGCGTGATGCCGGGTTTTCCGTACAGAGTGCCGTATTTCTGCGCAAAACTCTGGGCCAAGGGCGCAATGTCTTGGGGGCGTTCGCGCAAGGCGGGAATCATGAGTTCCACGGTATTGATGCGGTAAAACAAATCTTCTCGGAAGGTGCCTTGGCGCACCATGTCGCGCAGATTGCGGTTGGTGGCGCAGACAACGCGCATGTTTACGTTTACGGGGGTATTGCCGCCCACCCGGACGATGCTTTTCTGTTGCAGGGCGGTGAGCAGTTTGGCTTGCAGATGATAGGCGAGGTTGCCGATTTCGTCTAAGAACAGCGTGCCTTGGTGTGCCAGTTCGAATTTACCCACACGGTCTTGACGGGCATCGGTGAACGCGCCCTTTACGTGGCCGAACAGTTCGCTTTCGAACAGCGATTCGGTAATCGCGCCCATATCCACCGTCACCAGCGCATGGTTCCTGCGTTTGGAGAAGCGGTGAATCTCCACCGCCAACAGGCCTTTTCCCGTTCCGTTTTCGCCCGTAATCAGAACATTGGCATCGGTGATCGCCACATGTTCCAAAGAGCTGCGGAGCGTCTGCATCGCCTCGCTTTCACCCCAAAAGAGTTGATTGGCGACTTCATCTTCGTGGGATGCCGTCTGGGGGCGGTCGGGAAATTCGCCTTGCTTGCGAAGACAGGCGTTTTGCAGGCTCGACAGAAGTTTTTCGTTCGAAAAGGGTTTCACCACAAAGTCGCACGCCCCTTCCTGAAGCCCGCGCACAGCCAAGTCTATATCGGCGTATGCCGTAAACAGCACCACCTGCACCGAATTGTCAATCTTTTTGATTTCCCTGAGCCAGAAAAGCCCTTCGTTGCCATTGTTGATCCCTGCCTTGAAATTCATATCCAGCAGCACCGCATCCGGTTTTTCCGCCTGCAACACAGAAGGTATCCGTTCCGGATGAGAAAGCGTTACAACCCTGCCAAAACGAGGGGTGAGCAATATCTCCACCGCCTTCAGTATGGAGGTATTATCGTCAACCACCAGAATACTGTTCGATCGATTCATAAGACACAGGGATTTGAATGCACAAAGTAACGAAAAATTATCCGTCTTGATGCCGCGTACATGTTGTTTACAGAAAAACCGACCAACCGCAATTATTCATACCGAAAAATTCCATATCTTTGCAAGATTTTATTTTTACACCAAACAAGATATAAATATTAATACAAATCAACAAAAACAAACAACAATGAAAAAGATTTTTTTTTCAACAATCTGGTTGTTGCTCGGCTTGGGCATGGCTTGGGCGCAGAACCCGATCTCGATTGTAACAATGTCCCTTAACCAGCAAACCGAATACCGGTTGCTCGGCAATTCCGCCACCCTATTGCTGCAAAACGCCGAAGGCTTGAAACTGAACGATCTGTTGTTGCTTACCGAAAACCTGAACGATACGGTCAGAATGGAAGCAAGCAACGAAACCTATACCTATACTTATACTTACACCAACTGGGATGAAAACGGCGAGGAGTATGAGGCAACCGGCACCGGATACGGCAAGACCCGCGACACGATCAAATCCGACCGGAAATACATAGCCTCCATTCCCGCCGAATTCTATTTCGGGGAAAAAAGGATGAAGCGTGCCGGCATCACAGCCGACGGCATGGTGTTCTTCTCCGAAGGAGACTCCATTCGTCCGCACAGCGACAAATGGGATGGTGAAAGCATCTACAAACTGTCTCAACGCGGAATATACAACTACATCTATTTCGCCCTGTTGAACGTAAAGGAAATTTCCTCTTATATGGGATGGGATTATGAAACGAACCAAGCTGTAACGATAAGCGATCCCAACATGGACGAAACCCAGCCCACCCCCTTGTTCGCCACCGACAACACCCGCATCGGCTATGAGGTAGATGGCGACATGCTGTATATCGGCTACGAAAACATTCTGATGACAAGCGGATTCGAACCCGAAACCCACAACCAGACCGTATCCTGGAACTACCAAATCAACCTTAAGACAGGAGAAGTAGGCTTGCAGACCAAGGGCTTCTTCAGAGATACCGAAAAAGACCTCCTGCTTGTCAACATGAAATGGGGTTTGGTAACGGAAGATCAGAACAACACCGCTTGGCTGAAAGATTTTGAAGGCATTTCCGAAATCCTGCCCGGCATGAGCAGCCTTGCCGTTCGCATGGGCAAGAACGAGCTGGACGATTCTTTCGGCCGCCCCGAAGAAAACGCCGTTTATCAATTCACCCTGCCGGCCCCCTGCGCTGCCGTTGAAAATGCCGAAATCACCTGGGGAGACCTCTATATCACCCAAGACAAAATCAACGTAACCAGCAACACCGTCTGGACAAAAGGCGAAAAAGCCTTGTTTGTCCTTTCCAAACACGAAACGTTGGAAAACGACAACCTGCCTGTTGACGGCAAGACCTATGAAAGCGACGCCACTTTCCCCAAACCCGTACAATTGGGCGACGGACAGGCCATTGTGGCCAAAATGTTAACGGGCCGCAACGACATATCGGACAACTTCAGCCATTTCAGCAGTCTGGATGCGGCCACCACCTACTATATCCATACCTTTGTCTTCAATACCGCCTGCTCGAACGGTCCCGTCTACGGAACCGCCCTGCCGGCCAAAAAGATCACCACCTCATTGGGTAAACCCGATGCCATTTCCATCGAAGACATCACGACCAACAGCCTGAAAGTGGTTCTGCCGCAGGCGGAAACTGGTTTCTCGTATATCCTCGCTCTCTCCACCGCCCCTCTTGCCAGACCGAACGGAACACCTTTCGCCGGCTTGCTGAAAAACGGAACCACCTATAGCGAAGGAGAGGTATTACGTTCCGACAACGAATTTGCCGATCCTTTCACCATCGCCAAGATCGGTGTAACCGGCACCGTTGAACTTACGGGACTGGATGCCGGAACCGGATATTATGTGGTGGCATGGATGATGCAAGGTCAGAACGAAGAAACCCTCTACTCGTCAGACTACACCAAGAGCACGGCCCGCACACATTATACCCTGCCTACCAACATCACTTTCGTCGGCGAAGCGGTAAGCTCCCTGCCCATCGGTTGGGAATCGTCGGGCCGTATGGTCCAGATGTGGGACGAAACGACCATGCAGCCGGTAGAAACATTCTCCCCCCATTTCAAGGTTCAGTTCACGACCCCGACCGGCGGTGAGATCTTTTCCACCACACTGGAGGAAAACGACCGGAATGAAGAAACCGGCTTGATTTCCGCCTATGCCATTACGCCCTGGATCAACAAAGATGACGCCCAGAGCATCCTCTCCACCTTCAGAATTCGCCACTATAGCATGATCGGAGAAGGTTTCCAGAAATACACGGTCCGCGAAGGCGACTCTGTCATCTTCTCCTATCAGGAAGCGGGCAATGAAGAATGGAACCGCATCGCTTTCTGCAACTATCAGACCGACTACGATGCAAACGGCGCGGCCGAATTGGAATTTCCCCTCTTCCAACCGCAAAACGATTTCCGCTACCGGATCGACTACTACCATGAATCTTCCGCCGACGATCTCACTTACGCCTTCTTCGCCATCTACAGCATACAGGCAGCCGCCTCTTCGGGACTTCCGGCCGTTACCGACCTGCAGGCCGAAGACATCACAAAAGAGAGCGCAACCATCACATGGAAGGGTGAGGCCGACGGATACCGCCTGCTTTGGAAAGAACGTGCCGAAGAAGGAGATTACGACACGATTGCCACAACCCAGACGTCCTACTCGCTGACAGGCCTCAAGGAAAATACCGAATACGCTTACTGCGTGTATGGAATTTACGGCACGGATAACGGCAGTCTTTCACAGGTGATGTATTTCACCACGCTCGGCGACGAGGTTGCCACCGTAAGCACCCCTACTTTCAGTGTTGCCGCCGGTAAAGTGGAAAAGGGAACGGAAGTAAGCCTTTCCTGCGCCACCGCCGATGCCGAGATCTACTATACCCTCGACGGTTCCACCCCTTCAAGCCAGGCCACCTTGTATAAAAAGGCCATCGTTATCGATTCCACCGTAACCATCAAGGCCATCGCCGTGAAAGAAGGCATGACCGATTCCAAGGTTGCCGAAGCCACCTATACGGTCACGACCGCCAACCAAAACGGCATCCTTGCCCAAGTGAAGATGTATCCCAATCCTACAGACGGCATCTTCAACATTGTTGTTCCCGAAACGGCCACCGTGGAAGTGTTCGCCACCAACGGAACGCTTGTCAAGAGGTTGGATATCGCCGCCGGAACAACCGCCCTGCAACTGAACAATGCCGGTATCTACTTTGTGAAAGTTACAGTAAACGGACAGGTGGGAATCCAAAAAATGATTGTAAGATAACAGACATTCGGATTTACACTTAGAAACTGAAACGCACTCCGGAAACCTTTTGTCGGTTTCCGGAGTGCGTTTTTTTATCCCCCGGCCGCATATAGACTTCAAAAACGAGAACCTTTTGCCTACGCCGAGTGCAGAAGACAAGCTTGTTTGGATTCCCCATGCCTCAACAACATCATCAACGCCCCATTTCCTCTCGGTTTTTACAGAATCAGAGGCGTTATTCCTCTCGGTTTTTACGGAATCAGAGGCGTTATTCCTCTCGGTTTTTACGGAATTGTCGTATCTTTGCATCAAACAATATTGATAATTAACAAATCGTGTACTTCAACAGGCATATAGACCCTTTTCTGAAAGAATGGAAAGAAAGTCCGCGCCGGAAACCTCTCTTGTTGCGCGGTGCCAGACAAGTAGGAAAATCCAGCTCCATCAGGCATTTGGGCGAGTCATTTGATTATTTTTTGGAAGTAAACTTTGAAACACGACGCGAATTCAAACAGATTTTTCAGGAAGTAAGCGATGTACATGAAATTGCAACACGGCTTGGAACTTTGACGAATACCCCCGTTGTAGAGGGGAAAACCCTATTGTTTTTTGACGAGATACAATCTTGTCCGGAGGCACTCCATAGCCTATGGGCATTCAAAGAAAACATGCCCGGACTACACATTGCCGCAGCAGGCTCCTTACTTGAGTTCACTCTAAAAGAGATGCCGTCGTTCGGGGTAGGCAGAATCCGCTCGATGTTCATGTACCCTATGTCCTTTGATGAATTTCTTATGGCTTCCGGCTATGACGAATGGGTTACAGCCAAGAACGCGGCCGACTATACGCACCCCTTGTCGCCGGAACTGCATCAAGCCTTGGTTTCGCAATTCCGCTCTTTCCTTATGGTGGGTGGGATGCCCGCCAGTGTAGCCGCATGGATAGAGACACACGACTACCGGCAAAGCGCGGCGGAACTGGAAGACATTCAACAGACCTATTATGATGATTTTGCCAAATACAGCGGCAGGATAGATACTTTACTGCTTCGGAACACTTTACACAGCGTGATTATGCAGGTGGGGCATAAGTTCGTATATAGCCGCGTAGAAGGTGGCTATCGTTCCGAAGAAATCAAGAAGGCATTGAACATGCTGTGTGATGCCGGCATTGTAAAAATGGTGCAATATTCCGCCGGCAACGGACTCCCTTTGGGTGCCGAAGTGAACTCAAAATTCAGAAAATACCACTATTTGGACAGCGGACTTCTGTTGCGGATTCTGGACTTGGAAATGGACAGTGCCCGACCGCTAACGGAATTGATACTATCGGGTGCCGCAGCGGATTTGGTAAACAAGGGGGCGATAACGGAAATGGTGGCCGGCTGGGAGATTGTAAAAAGTCTTTCTCCCCGCATAGACCACGATTTATACTATTGGGAAAACACTTCGGAAAACGCCACTTCGGAAGTGGACTATCTGACAGCACAAGATTCAAGGGTCGTTCCCGTTGAAGTGAAAGCCGGAGTAACGGGTAAGATGAAAAGTTTGCGTCTGTTCATGCGCCGCAAACATCTACTCTATGCAAAACGATGTTCATTGGAAAATTTCGGCACTTTGGAATTTACCGATGCCGAAGACGAACAAAACACCACCGCCTTAAAGCGCATTTTCATTCATCCCCTCTACTGCCTTTCCACTATCGGGCTACCGGTAGAATAAGCATTGTTCCCAATGACCAACCCGCTGAAAAATCTATCGCTTCAAGAACTTTTGGCGTTGTTTCCCATCGTTCTCTCGCCGCACCAGCCGCAGTGGGTGGATTGGGCGCGGGAAGAAATCGGAACACGGCCATCCCCGACATTCAGGCCAAACCGATTATCGACATTCTCGTGGAAGTGCCCGCCGAAGCTGAACGCGCGGAGATTCAAAAGATATTGGAAGATGCCGGCTATATCTGCATGGCCGCCTCCGGAGCGCGGATGAGTTTCAACAAAGGATATACACCTGATGGCTATGCCGAAAAAGTGTTTCATATTCATGTGCACCCCGTGGGCGATAACGATGAGATTCTTTTCCGCGACTACCTGCGAAAACACCCCGCCACAGCCCGCGAATACGAAGCCTTGAAACTAAACCTCCTGCCCGAATACAAACACAACCGCGACGGCTACACCGAAGCCAAATCGGAGTTCGTGAAACGGATTTTGTTACAGCCGTAAATTTTACCGCCGTAACAAAATCATCAAGTAACGATGCTTGACGCTGGAGGAGATGTAGGAGATAAAAGAATAATACATGGTATTTGTCGTTGAATTTTTGTGCATTCTATCTCTCCCCTTACTATTCTATATTATTCTTTGACTCATTGATTGGGAAGTAAACTGGATTTTTTTCTGATAGACCAATCCCCCCAAGGCATATTCCTCTTTTTAGGGTATGAAATGTATAAGTACCTTTGTGCCCTCGTGACAGCCACGTACAGGTTATTCTTTTCTTGTTGCATCTCAAGACTCTCGCTTCCCTTCCTAATCGAACGATAATCCGGAAATGTTCCATCATCCATCCCTATAAGGAAAACCACCACTGCCTGCTGTCCTTTCATGGTGTGGATCGTACTTAGTGTTATCCCCTCCCCTTCAGCGTAAACGGCAGATGTCTGCCCCAACGACATAGCATTACGAAAAGCTGATAAAGAATAATTTATTACACTTTTTGCATACAAATTCCAATGATGCATCAATAATTCAAATTCATCAAATGTAGCCAGAGCTTCATCTTCTGATTTAAACTGATTAGCACTTGAAGTTTTCAAGATCTTAAGCACTTCTTTAATAGAGTGAAGCATATTGCTGCAATCATCTTTTAAAAGCAGAGCGTGCTGGACAACCGCCTTTAAAAAGATGTCTTGAATACTATCTGTTACTTGCTGTAAGGACTCGCAATTACTTGTACCGACCAAAGATTGTAACATATCAAGGTGTAATCTGTCGTAAGGATTTGCTCGGACTACCATAGCCAAGTCAAATGCCTTAGCCGCCGTAGATATAAACCCTTGACCATTACCTGTTGTTTTATAATGATATGGCAGACCACAACTCTTTAATTGCTCTTCAATCTTTCCTAGAACAAACTTATTTCTGGCAAGTACCGCAATATCAGTATAGTTCAACTTTTCATCACAACCTTCTATCTCCGTACCCACTAATGATTTTATCTTATCTACAACCCCTTTGGCTTCTTCACAAGGCGTATCATAAGCGCACTCCTCACAAACACCCGTATAAGGCAAAGTAACATCTAAAGAATCATCATACACAACCTTTTGTGCATAATCCAATATTGATTTTGCACTTCTGTAGTTTTCATTTAAGTCATATTCAGTCGGATGATAATCTCTTACGAACCAGTCATCCATATATTCACTGCTCGAACCATTGAAAGCATATATAGATTGCTTGGTATCACCAACCAACATCACGTTTTTATGTTCACCACCTGTAATAGCACGAAGAACCATATACTGAGCCTTATTCAAATCCTGAGCCTCGTCCACACAGATATATGTGAAGCTTCTTCGATACAAATCTGCAATTCTAGGATTATTTATCAGCAACAGATAGGCATTGAGCAACAAATCATCAAAATCAATTGCATTTAGGGAATCCATATGCTCTCTGTAGCTCAAATAAAGATTGTGCATCTGCTCATCTCTGATAAACCCACCTAATTCGTTATCTGGAATCACTGAGCGCTTTATCAAACTAATATTATCCAATGCACGATAAAGTTTTTCTTTGCGTTCTTTGTCATTTAAACCCTTGTACCACTGAGTCAATGAGGGAATTTCAGTAATAGTCTCTTCCAGAATCTTTTTTCTGTCATCATCTGTGAAAATTTGTGGCATTGTTTCAAAGCGAGTGGCGGCGATATGGTTTTCTATGATTGACTCACATAAACCATGAAAAGTCACAACAAAAACATGTTCCAGTAGATTTTCGTCCACTTCCGCAAGTCTTGTTCTAATCTCTTCACAAGCCTTGTTGGTAAACGTAATAGCCAAAACCTTACGTTTGGTAATACCAGCCAACATCTTTATTCGCTCCACAAGAACTCGTGTCTTTCCACTACCAGCGCTAGCACGTACTAATACTGCACCATCTTTCAATGCTGCAATTTCTTGTTGTTTGGGAGATAGCTTTATCTTACACATGGCATATATCTTTTTTGATTCCATCAAATAGTTTAACTATTAACGGAGGTAATGCTTTCCCGCTTTCAATTATGCAATTAGCTAATACCGGACCTAGCTGAGCCTTGTTTTTCTCCATTATATCATCCAATGCTGATAGGCGACCATCTTCACCATCATATACTCGTTCAATATTCACAAAAATATTTTGGTGACAACTCTCACATACCTCTTGTGTTTTTTCTCGTCTTTTTGTTGTATGGTTGTTGTCTTCTATATATTTTGCAATAAAATCCTTACCCTTTAACTGCTCAATAGCACTTTCTATTTCGTCCCTATACCCATCTTCAAGAAGCATTCCTTCAAAATCCTTTTCATTGGGAATGACGAAAATATTCTTCTGTTCCGTTACTTCTCTATCTTCGTTATAAGTTTTCTCCAGTAAAGTCTTAAGACCTTTTTTTGTACGTTCTTCTCCATCTGAAAAAATGTACCAAGGTATCTGAAACGCATTAGCAAGAGCCACAAACGGATAATAATTACCACATCCTTTTACATCGATAAACGACAAGCCAGACTCAACTGGAGCAAGTCCCCAATGTTTTTGGCAGAAAATAGGCAAAGCCTGCACTTCCGTTTCTCCTTCACCTAATACAATTGCTTTGGCAAACAGCAATTCGCCATTGCTCATTAATACGGCTTGACTTATTTTTCTTTGTTCTTCAGCGGTTAGTTTTGTCATAGGTAAATTTCCGCAAACTGTCTTCTCTCCAACTTTATACATACCTCTCAACATGGATAATTCACTACATGCCGCCACATACGGAGAGTGCGTCGCGATTATTTTAATCCCAGGCATTTCATTCATCTGTTTGTAAAGTTGTTTCTGCGCATTCGGATGCAAATGTGCCTCAGGTTCCTCAATTGCTATAATAGGAAAGAATGCTTCCTCATCCGGGTTCTTACTCTCGCTCATTTGCTTTACAAAAGCCTTGAACGACAACATAGACGACCAACTTCTGGTACCCATGCCGTGATAATCCATTGTAAAACTATTATCCTCTGTCCCATAATGGATTGTTAAACCTTTGTTCAAGTCACGTAATTTCTTTGCAAAAGGCGACACATAGACCTTTCCCGATGAGTCCATTGTAGCGTCTATACCCTTCAGCGATTCCTGAATTCTCCTAAGCACTTCACTTTTATCTATGGCTTCTGCATTCAACGAACTTATTTTCTTTTCTAACTCAACTACATCTTGCGGATCATAATTGCTAACCACATCTCCAAGCATCTTACCTAAATAGGAGGTCCTTGCTTTTATATCATCTTGGATATCTCGTTTTGCATCCAAATAGTGAAATTGAAAGCACTCTCCCTTTATGGTAGATTTTTTACCTTGCAAATCTTGCCAAGCGATACTTGTGGAGTCCCATTCGTTCAAGACCTGCATATCTCTATTAAATGTATTCTGCAGTGTTTGGAAGGTGTACTTAGCACGTAAGGGCACATAGGCATAATTTTCAGCATCCATTTTAATATTAGCCTCACCAAATGCAATCTCCCATACGTCTGAAAAGTTAGCCGTACGTTTTCCTTCTTCATCAACTGCAATTATTTTAGCATCCACAATAATTTGGGCGGATTTACCATTATTATCGATGTGTAAATCTTCTACAGCAAGAAAAGAACCATTTCCAAACAACAATTGCAACGCTTTTAAAACAGATGTCTTCCCGACATTATTCATACCAGTCAATACAGTAGTTTCTGAAAGACTCATCTTAAAATCTTTCAATCCACGAAATCCATCTATTCTAATTGTTTCAATCAAAATTTTCTGCATAAAAAACCGCAATTTATCTTGTGTACTACAAAGATAGCACTTTCCTCTGAGAAAGCCCCTCTTACCAAATAAAGTTTTGTACCTTTGGGTTTAAATAATAGATGGGTACACATATGAATCGGATAAAAAAGATATTGGATGTAAAAGGCATTAGACAAACAGACTTGGAAAGGCTTTTAACATGGTCAATCTGTATGCAGCGAACAAGGTGCAACCTCCTCTACCTGTTTTATATCATCCTAAATATTGATGTACGAGACTTACTCGTACCGAATCACATTAAAGAATAATCACCGTATGGCGAGAAAAGAGGTTAAAACAGACCTTTGGGTTTATGAGTTACTGCAAGACGCAGGCATTCGTTTAACGCCACAAGGATGTGATATAAAAGAAATAGACGAAGCCTTAAAAACAAGTTCTAAGTCAAATACAGGAAACGCAGGCTACCCTGAATATTGTGGGGTGGTGAAAGACTTTATACTTGTAATTGAGGATAAGGCTTCACTTGACAAACACTTATACAAAGACAAAAAGGGACTTATTGCACAGGATGTCAAGGCAGTAAAAAATTATGCAGTAAACGGTGCATTGTTTTATGCGAGACACTTGACAGCAAAGACATCTTACAACAAAGTATTGGCAATAGGGGTGTCAGGAAATGAAAAACATCATCGGATTACACCTGTTTTTGTGAATGAGCGGGATGATTACCAAGAGTTACTTGATGTAGAGACATTCATATCTTTTAACGAGGAGAATATAGACGAATTCTATTTAAAGGAGATTCTTCATGAAGAAACAGATGTAGAAAAGACCACAGCCGAGATATTAAAAGATGCAGCTGAACTTCATGAATACTTACGCACATATGGGCAACTTACAACGGAGCAAAAGCCTCTGGTGGTTTCTGGTATTATGTTGGCTTTGCGTGAGATAGAATACAAAACGTTTTCTATTGATTCACTTATCGGTGATACAGTAGTCACTGACGGGCAAAAGATTTATGATGCCATAAAGAGCAATTTACAACGTGCGAATGTAACACCTGATACAAAAAGAGAAAAACTTCTTAGTCAATTCTCCGTAATCAAGGATACTCCTAAAATCAATGAGATAGAAGAAAAATTAGGAAAGACCCCCTTGAAACATTATACGGAATTCTTGAATAAAAGTATTTTCCAAAATATCAAATACCGTAATTCAGCCGAAGATTATCTCGGGAGATTTTATGGAGAATTTATGTCTTATTCGGGTGGTGATGGTCAGACTTTAGGAATAGTACTTACCCCTAAGCATATTACAGAATTGTTCTGCGAATTAGCTCAGCTCAAACCAACAGACAAAGTCATTGACCCATGTTGTGGTACGGCTGGTTTTCTTATTGCCGCCATGCACAAAATGGTCAAAATGACAGATAATGTAAACCAACAGAGAAGCATAAAGCGCGATCAACTATTTGGTATAGAACAACAACCGTATATGTTTACCATTGCTACAACTAATATGATATTACGTGGTGATGGAAAAAGCAACCTGCATAATTTGGACTTTCTTAAACAAAACTCGAACCAAATCCAATTGAAAGGTTGCACAGTAGGTATGATGAATCCTCCTTATTCTCAAGGAACTAAACAAGACCCATCCCAGTACGAGATAAGTTTTACCGAACATCTGCTTGATTCTCTTGCAGAGGGAGCAAGGGCAATTGTAATCATACCGCAATCTTCAGTTACGGGCAAGAGCAAAGAGGAACAAAATATCAAGAATAATATTCTTAAAAGACATACATTAGAGGGTGTTATCACTCTCAACAAAAACACGTTTTATGGAGTAGGAACAAACCCATGTATAGCGGTATTTACGGCAGGAATACCGCATGATAAGAATCATCTTTGCAAATTCATCAACTTTGAAGATGATGGTTATGTGGTTAGCAAACACATTGGCCTAGAGGAAACCGCAAGTGCCAAGGACAAACGACAGCATTTACTTGATGTGTGGTTTGGACGGATTGAATCAGAAACCAAATTCTGTGTAGAAACAACTATTGAAGCGGAAGATGAATGGCTTCATGCGTTCTATTACTTTAATGATGAAATTCCATCGGAAAAGGATTTTGAGGACACAATGGCTGATTATTTGACATTTGAATTCAATATGATAACTCATGGCAGAGGGTATTTGTTTGAAAATAAGGAGGGATAATAATGACAGACCTTTCATTAAATAGCAAAGACTGGCGAGCATTTGTTATCGGAGATTTATTTGATGCAAAACGCCCAATAAACCGAAAGGAAGATGATTACAACAATGGTAAAACACCATTTATTGCATCAGGCGGTATGAATAATGGTGTTACAAAATTCTGTACCCCCAAGAATGATGAGGCTCTTGACAAGGGGAATTGTCTTACTGTTAGCCCAGTAGACGGAAGTTGCTATTATCATCCATATAATTTTTTAGGGCGTGGGGGTGCTGGGTCTTCGATAATTCTTCTTTATGCAAAGAATTTTTCTTTGGACAGATATATTGCACTTTTTATATCGAAAGTCATTACTCAAACCACAGTAAATAAATATTGTTATGGGCATATGGCATCGTTGGATAGAATAAAAAAGGACAAAATATACTTGCCTGTTACTGCTAATGAAGAGATAGATTTTCAGTTTATATCTTCATTTATGAAACAAAAGGAACAAGAAATATTAAAACCTACGATTGATAAATTACACAAACAATTAACTATCAATCATGTATATAGGGGGGGGTAAATTGGAAGAACTTCCTACTATGTGATTTGTTCCCAATACTTGTTGCTGGTAAATCGAAAGGACTTAACCACATCGAAAAATCAGACAATGGCATAAGTTATCTTGGGGCGACCAATCAGAGTAATGGTGTTTTATGCTTTGTAAACAGAGATGAAAGAACAATCCAAAAAGGGAATTGTATCGCCTTTATTTGTAATGGAGAGGGATCAATGGGCTATTCTGTGTATAAAGTCGAAGATTTCATAGCTACTTCCGACATTACATTAGGATATAACAATCATCTCAATAGATATACAGGCACATTCATTACAACCATTGCAGACCGTGTAAGGGGAAAGTATAATTTTGGATATAAACGAAGGGCTAATCGTTTATCCAAGGAAATTATTACGCTTCCTGTCAATAGTAATGGTTCTCCATACTGGGAATATATGGAGAACTATATGCGTAATATTGAAA
>CAMWNM010000030.1 GCA_947175635.1 uncultured Bacteroidales bacterium
CGCAACTGACACCAAATCACTAAATTTGTCAACACAATCTGACAATTTTTTCTCGATGCAATAATTTATTTGTCTGATGAAGTCTTGTCTATTACACGGATAAAATCGGGATGTATATCCAGCACATCCAACAATCATCCAATCGGATGCGTGAAATGATCAACACGTTGCTAAGTTTCTTCCGTCTGGACAACGGAAAGGAACAGCCGAATTTTGCCCCATGCAAAATTTCAACAATCACCCACACACTTGAAACTGAGTTTATGCCTGTTGCAATAAGCAATGGTTTGGCTCTTACGATAGATTGTCACACGGATGCCATTGTTTTGACCGATAAGGAGTGCATCTTGCAAATCGGGAATAATCTTTTGTCAAATGCTATCAAGTTTACCGAGAGCGGCGGCGTATCCCTGATAACGAATTATGATGACGGTCTGCTGAAACTTATCGTCGAAGATACGGGTACAGGCATGACCGAAGAGGAACAGCGACGGGTATTCGGTGCGTTTGAACGTCTGTCAAATGCCGCCACAAAAGACGGTTTCGGACTGGGATTGTCCATCGTGCAACGTATCGTGGCAATGCTTGGTGGTACAGTACGGCTGGAGAGTGAGAAAGGCAAAGGCAGCTGTTTCATTGTGGAAATCCCCATGCAAACAGCCGAGGAACAGCCGGAACAATCTCGACAAGGATATGTCCGCCAAAATGAGGAATATCATGAGGTAATAGCCATTGATAATGACGCAGTGCTGCTCCTGATGCTGAAAGAAATGTATGCACAGGAAGGAATACACTGTGACACCTGCACCGATGCTGCGGAACTGATAGAACTGATACGAAAAAAGGAATACAGCCTTCTTCTGACGGATCTTAATATGCCGGATATAAACGGCTTCGAGCTGTTGGAACTGTTGCGCGCCTCTAATGTTGGCAATTAAAAGACTATCCCGGTAGTCGTGACAACCGCTTCGGGCAGTTGCAGCAAGGAGGAACTTATGGAACGTGGTTTCTCCGGTTGCCTGCTCAAACCGTTTTCCATATCGGAACTGATGGAGGTTTCAGACAAGTGCGCCATGAAAGGCAACCGGAATGAAAAGCCGGATTTCACCTCCCTGCTGTCATACAGTAATGAAGCCGTCATGCTGGAGAAATTGATAGCGGAAACAGAAAAGGAAATGCAGGCGGTCAGGGAGGCGGAACAATGGAAAGACCTTCAGGAACTGGATGCCCTGACACACCACTTGCGTAGCTCGTGGGAGATACTCCGTGCCGACCAACCGTTAAGGGAACTTTATAAACTGCTTCATGTGAGTACCGTTCCTGATCATGAAGCATTGAGCAGTGCAGTGACAGCCGTGTTGGACATGGGTTCGGAGATCATCCGGCTGGCAAAAGAAGAAAGGAGAAAATATAATAATGGATAAAACAAGAATCATCGTGGTGGAGGACAACATCGTGTATTGCGAGTTTGTCTGTAACCTGCTGACGCGTGAGGGATTCCGCATCGTGCAGGCTTTCCACCTCTCGACTGTGAAGAAACTTGTGCAACAAGCAAAAGAAAACGACATAATAGTTTCAGACTTGCGTCTTCCCGACGGCGACGGCATCGACCTTTTGCGCTGGATGCGAAAGGATGGCATGATGCAACCGTTCATCATCATGACCGACTATGCCGAAGTGCATACGGCAGTAGAAAGCATGAAACTCGGTTCGCTGGACTACATACCCAAGCAGCTTGTGGAGGACAAACTCGTCCCTCTGCTCCGCAGCATATTGAAGGAACGACACGCAGGACGAAGCCGTATGCCCGTGTTTTCCCGCGTGACGGCTCGGCGTTTCAAGCCATCATGAAGCGGATAAGGCTGGTATCCCCCACCGATATGAGTGTGCTGATATTCGGAGAGAACGGTACTGGCAAGGAGCATATCGCCCACCTGTTGCACGACAAGAGCAAACGGGCAGGAAAGCCGTTTGTGGCTGTGGACTGCGGTTCACTCTCCAAAGAACTTGCGCCATCGGCGTTTTTCGGACACGTCAGAGGAGCATTCACGGGTGCTGACAGTGCCAAGAAAGGTTATTTCCATGAGGCGGAAGGCGGCACGTTGTTCTTGGATGAGGTGGGCAATCTCGCTGTGGAAACCCAGCAGATGCTTCTGCGTGCGATACAGGAGCGGCGATACCGTCCTGTTGGTGATAAGACGGATAGAAGTTTCAACGTCCGCATCATTGCCGCGACCAACGAGGATCTGGGAAAGGCGGTCAATGAAAAGCGTTTCCGGCAGGATCTATTATACCGCCTGCATGACTTTGAGATAACTGTCCCGCCCTTGCGTGACTGTCAAGAGGACATCATGCCGTTGGCGGAATTCTTCCGTGAGGCAGCAAATAATGAACTGGAGTGCTGCGTTGCAGGCTTCGATGGTGAAGCACGAAAGACATTGCTGACCCATGCGTGGCAGGGCAATGTCCGTGAGCTTCGGCAGAAAATCATGTGTGCGGTGTTGCATGCGCAGACGGGATTTGTCACGAAAGAGCATCTTGAACTTGCCGTGACGAAACAGAGCTCTCCCGTCAGCTTCGCGCTGCGCAGTGACGCGGAAGACAAGGAACGTGTCTTACGTGCTTTGAAGCAGGCGAATGGGAACCGCAAGGTTGCCGCCGAACTGCTCGGAATAGGCCGCAAACGCTGTACAACAAACTGGAAGAATATGGATTGAAGTATAAATTCAGGCAATCATAGCCGGCAATTCACTGAAAATGGCTTTCTTTGTAAAAAATATAAATTATGAATACTTCTTTTTGGGATTCTAACCTATTTCAAACAATTGTATTGATTGTTACTATTGGCGCAACTGTTGGTATTGCTTTATGGCAATTTCACGCACATAAACAAAAAGAATTGCGGAATGCCGTATCAATTTTAATACTTCAGATAAAAGACATTGAAAAAAATATAGAATACATTTTTTCTGAAGGGCTTATAAACGGATTTATTCAAGAAGTACCAATGCACTATTCTACAATAATATTCGAAGAGAATCAATGGAACAAATACGCCCATAGTGTTGTTGGACATATATCTCAAGAAGCCTTTGAAAAGATTGATACTTTTTTTAAGGTTGCACAACGAATAAGAGAGCAACAAATTTACATCAAACAAAAAATCCAATTATCAACCGAAAATAAAGCATTTTACTATTATAGTGCCATATACAACCAAATAGTTATCAATAATCAGCCCACACAAAGTATTCAATCCATTGTAGATAGATTCAACGAGGCAATTATACCCTCATACATTCAAAAAGAGTTAGCTTTAGGATTAGAAAAAACTTTAAAACAATATCATAAAATAACAGATGGTATTGCCTATACAGAATTAATGAGATTAAAGTAGAACTATATAAAATAAAGTATTACCTTTGTACAAAATTAAGCGTTCTTTTAATTAGTTGCAAAACAAGACAGAATAGAGAAATTCGCTCGTTTCTAAATCGTTACCTATCAAGAGGTTAATCTTTGCAAGATGCTGATTTTCAGAAAGAAAGATAATATACAATGTCTTGCAACGTGCATCGAGAGGTTGAAAGGCAGACCTATCTGTTCCCCGACTACAGCCAAAGACTGGTTGATACACTTGGTCGCATTGTTACGGGCTTTATAGAGTGCTTCGGCATCATCGAGGTCGAGGCTCTCTTTTACTAAATCGAAGACATAGCGGCAGCCCTCACGCTTCTCCTGCCATTGACGCAAAATCCGCAATGCCGGTTCGGTGAGCGGAATGACGTGCCGTTTGTTGGTCTTAATCATAATCTTCCGTAATTCTTTCCGCTCGAAATTAATATGACTCCATTGCAATGTCATCACATCGACAACACGAAGTCCGCAGGCATGAAAGGCAAAGAAGAACATTTCCAAAAACTCTTTCCGACGAGGCTCCGGACAAGTTTTGTAGTATTCCATAAGCGCCAGCATCTGCTCTTTGCTCAGACTATTTCCGTCAAACTCGCTTTCTTCTTCCGCCAAAGAAGCTTTGGTAACGATACGCATATCCTGTATTCTGGCATTTATGGCCGGCTCCATAATGTTCATTTCACAGGCATAAGCACAGGCTTTCAAGATCGGTGTCAAAGAAAGAATGATTGATTGTCGCATCGGAATTCTGCTTGACCTCTCTGCGCCAGGCAATATAACTGTCCAGCAATTCCGGTGTCACATCACCGACATAAACTGAATCACTTCCGCAAGTGGCCAGCTTGGAGGCTCTTAAAAATGTTCGGAAGATATTCATGCAACTCCTTCCGTTCTCATATCTGCTCCTTCCGATTCTGTTTCTAGAATAATCGGAAGAAAGACGCTCCAATGTGAACTCAACAAAATCCTTTCCCTGATCACGACGCGAAAGAGGCTTGTCTGAAAGGATCCCGGATATCACATCAACGGTAATCTGATTGGGATTCTTTTCGTTATACTCCGCCAGCTGGGAATCTATACGCTCAACACGCGACAGCAAAAGTTGATTTAGCCGTTTGGACTCACTGCCATAACTTGCACGAATCTCACCCCGTCCCTGATTGCCGTTTTGGTTCCAGTCTGCAACTTTGACGAAGACATTTGTCGTCTTGCGGATTATCTACCTGTTCCAAGTATATTCCAATTCGACAGGATAGGCTTTTTCTTTGTCTGCCTCTTTCGGAGTACGCAGGCGGTACTTGCCCAACGGATAAAGTCTTTTCGGTCTTCCTGTACGCTTCTTTCCTCCTGTTTTAATATTCCGGAGGAGACACAAAGGTAATGTATTTCAGACAAACAAACTCCGATTTTGAAAGAAAAACCGCAATTTAGACAAACAAACCGCACTATTATACACCCTAAAACACCAGCGCGACAAACAAATTTCAATTGTTTATCGCGCTGGTATTTAGTTGTTTAAGTTTGTCAAAGATCATTAATATTCCTCCTCATTTAAGAAGAAATCCTCTTCTGTGGTGCATTCCAGAAGCTCCATGCAGTTGCCCATTCCCAAACGGGGTTCTTCGTTCCATAGGTTGTTGACCAGTTTCCAGGGCGCAGCGCCGTATAGGGGCTGGTTGCCGTCTTCCACGCGGAAAGAACCGTCTTGCCGGCTTATCCAGATGGATTTGCAGGCGTGCGGCCACGCGGTCCCGGGCATCTGATCGAGAAAATAAACTAGGCATTTGTTGCCTCGTATGCTGCGGTCTGGATCGCGCAGAATGATTTCCTGACTTGTTGAATCGGTATAGAAATAAAGCTGGTAAGGTTTGCCCTGCTGCTCTTTCTGCACATAGTCGGCAATGATGATGCCGGCTTTGGCGGTATCGGCGGTCTGGTGAAAAACGGATCTGCATGCGGCCAAGCCGAACATCAAGGCTGCGGTGAGGATACCGTAGCGCAAAAGCGGTTTACTGTTTATAACTGTTGCGGGATTGGATAAAGGGCACAAAGGTAATGATGATTTTAACCATTTTGCAATTCTTTCCCCCTGCTTTCCGTATTTATATTTATGTTGTATCTTTGAAAACGCAAACCGACGCAGGAGAGACGGGCCCGGCAGGCGTTTCGTTTCCCCCGCGTTAAAATTCAATCGAACAATGAAGACAGCTTATGTTTTTCCCGGCCAGGGGGCCCAATTTTCAGGTATGGGCAAAGACTTGTATGAAAAATATCCCCAGGCGAAGGAAATGTTTAAGAAAGCCGATGAAATCTTGGGCTTCGGTATCACCGACATCATGTTTTCCGGCAGCGATGAAGATTTGAAACAGACAAAGGTTACCCAACCGGCCGTATTTCTGCATTCTGTGATTTGGGCGGCTTGTCTGCCCGATTTTAAGCCGGATATGGTGGCCGGGCATTCTTTGGGCGAGTTCTCGGCCTTGGTGGCCAATCAGGCTTTGCGTTTTGAGGATGCTTTGGTGTTGGTTTCCAAACGTGCCAACGCTATGCAGAAAGCCTGCGAAACGAATCCCTCCACGATGGCGGCCATCTTGGGGTTGCCCGATGAGAAGGTGGAAGAAATCTGCGCCGGTATCGGAGGTGAGGTAGTGGTGCCCGCCAACTACAATAATCCCGGCCAGTTGGTTATTTCCGGCAGTATGAAAGGCATAGAGGAGGCGTGTGAACTTTGCAAGGCCGCCGGTGCCAAGCGCGCCCTGCCTCTCAAGGTAGGCGGCGCTTTCCATTCTCCCTTGATGGAACCGGCCAGAGTGGAGCTTTCCGCCGCTATCGAGGCCACGCATTTCCAAACGCCCGTCTGCCCCGTTTATCAAGATGTGGACGCCCGTCCTTATACCGATCCGGAAGCCATTAAGAAGAATCTTATTTCCCAGCTTACTTCACCGGTACGTTGGACCAAGATTGTACAGAACATGCATGCCGACGGGGCCACCCGCTTTGTCGAAGTGGGGCCGGGCAAGACCTTGCAGGGTATGATAGCCAAGATAGCCCAGGGGGTTGAAATCATGGGGGCCGAATAGCCTTCTTGTTCGGCAAAAGAAATGCAACACGGGGATTCCGGAAGCCTGTACGCTCCGGAATTTTGTTGTTTGTTGACTCATCCTGCCGGGATTGGTTTTCCGGCAGGATGCAAATCAAGGATGTAAGGGATAATGACAAGAAAAATCGAAACGGCCGATACGCTTAGGGAAGAGATAAAACGCCTTACGGCGGCCTATTATCATGCCCGGTTCGGGGCGGCCGTCGAGAAAGAGGCGGAATCGCCGATAACCAACGTGAATTATGCCGGAAGGGTTTTTGATGAAAAGGAATTGGTGAGTCTGGTGGATTCATCCTTGGATTTCTGGCTTACGGAAGGCCGTTACACCAGAGAGTTTGAAAAAAAGTTCAAGGCCTTTTTAGGATTGGAATACGCGCTTCCTGTCAATTCGGGGTCTTCGGCCAATCTACTGGCCCTTACCGCCCTTACCAGCGGGCTGTTGGGAAAGAAACGGCTTAAGAAAGGCAACGAGGTGATTACCGTGGCCGCCGGGTTTCCCACTACGGTGAATCCGATTATCCAGAACGGTCTCGTTCCGGTGTTTGTAGATGTGGAACAGGGCAACTACAATATCCTCGTGGAACAGGCCAAACGGGCCATCACGACCGAAACCCGCGCCATCATGCTGGCCCATACGCTGGGAAATCCTTTCTGTATTGAAAAGATTATGAAACTGGCACAGGAATACGATCTTTGGGTGGTGGAAGACTGTTGCGACGCTTTGGGGTCCACCTACAAAGGCAGAAAACTGGGTACTTTCGGCCATGTTTCCACTTTTTCATTCTATCCCGCCCATCATATCACCACAGGAGAGGGCGGCATGGTCTGCACCCAGGATCCGGTTATCGCCAAGGCGGTGCGTTCGTTCCGCGATTGGGGCCGGGACTGTTGGTGCGCAGGCGGACAGAACGGAAGCTGCGGTTGCCGTTACACCAGGCAATACGGCGAACTTCCGTTGGGCTATGACCACAAGTATGTGTATTCCCATATCGGATACAATCTCAAGATGACGGATATGCAGGCGGCCATAGGTTCGGCGCAGATGGACAAACTGCCAGCCTTTATCGAAAGGCGTAAGGAGAATTTCCGCGCTTGGGAAAAGGGTTTCAAACCGTGGGAAGCGTATTTCGTGTTGCCTGCGGCCGAACCCGATTCGGATCCGGCGTGGTTCGCTTATCCGGTTACGGTAAAGGAAGCTGCCGGTTTCAGCCGCACCGAATTTACCGATTATCTGAATCAGAAAGGGGTGGAGACCCGCAATCTCTTTGCCGGCAATATGGTGAAACAGCCGGCTTATCTGCATACGGAGAAGCGTATCGTGGGCAATCTGGAAAATACGGATGTGATTATGGAACGCACTTTTTTCCTGGGAACCTATCCTGGCTTGACACCGGCCAAAATCAGTTATGTTCTGGATTGCGTCAAGGCCTTTTTTGCGGAAAAGAAAATAGTAAAACAGCCATAGGAGATGAAAGCAGTACTCTTGGCGGGCGGCTTCGGCACACGGCTTTCGGAAGAAACCGATATCCGCCCCAAACCGATGGTGGAAATAGGCGGAAAACCGATGCTGTGGCATATCATGAAGATATATTCACATTACGGTATCAACGAGTTTATTGTTTGTTGCGGATATAAGGCGAACATGATCAAGCAGTATTTTGCCAACTACTTTTTGCAGCAGGCCGACCTTACCGTAGATTTGCGTGATAACAGCATACAGATACACCGCTCTCAGGCCGAGCCGTGGAAAGTAACCTTGGTGGATACGGGCTTGAACACGATGACAGGCGGTCGTATCAAGCGGATCAAGGATTATCTCGATTCCGGCGAACCTTTTCTGATGACCTACGGCGACGGCGTGGCCGACATCGATATCCGCGCCCTGATCGAGTTCCATGCCCGTCAGAAAAAAAAGGCCACTGTAACGGTGGTGCAGCCCTCGGGGCGTTTCGGAGCCATCAAATTCAATGAGCAGGAGGAAGTGAAGGTTTTCTCCTTTCAGGAAAAACCCAAGGGGGATCTGAGCTGGATAAACGGCGGCTTCTTCGTATTGGAACCCGAAGTGCTCGACTACATAGACGGAGACGATACCGTTTGGGAACGCAAGCCGCTTGAGACCTTGGCGGCTCAAGGCGAATTGGTGGCATACCGTCATTATGGGTTTTGGCGTCCCATGGATACGCAGCGCGAAAAACGCGAGTTGGAAGAAATGTGGGAAAGTGGCAAAGCTCCTTGGAAAGTCTGGTAGAGACATAGTTTGGAATGCCGGGAATATCCAATTTCAGATAGCGATGGAAACGATGTTTGACAATTTTTATAGAAACAGGCGCGTTTTGGTGACGGGGCATACAGGCTTTAAAGGCAGTTGGCTCGCCATCTGGCTGCACGAGATGGGGGCGGAAGTGGTCGGTCTGGGCTTGGAGCCTTATTCCGGGCGCGACAACTATGTACTGTCGGGCATCGGTTCTAAAATCAAGGCGGATTTGCGCGTGGATATCCGCGATGCGGAAAAAGTGAAGGCCGTTTTTGCCGAATATAAGCCCGAAATCGTATTCCACTTGGCTGCCCAGCCCTTGGTGCGGCGCTCTTATGAGATACCGGTGGAAACCTATCAGACCAACGTCATGGGTTCCATCCATGTGTTGGAAGCTGTTCGTGTCACGCAGAGCGTCAAGGCGGCGGTGATGATCACCACCGACAAATGCTACGAAAACAAGGAACAGATCTGGGCATACCGCGAGAACGAACCGATGGGCGGTTACGATCCTTACAGCAGCAGCAAGGGGGCGGCGGAAATCGCCATCAGCAGTTGGCGGCGCAGTTTCTTTCATCCCGGACAATACGAAAAACACGGCAAAAGCATCGCCAGCGTGCGTGCCGGCAACGTTATCGGCGGCGGCGACTGGGCGGCAGACCGTATCCTGCCCGACTGTATCCGTGCGCTGGAGGCCGGCAAACCGATAGGAATCCGGAGTCCCAAGGCGGTTCGCCCTTGGCAGCACGTATTGGAACCTTTGGGCGGCTACCTGCTGTTGGCAAAGAAAATGTGGGAAAATCCCACACGCTATTGCGAGGGCTGGAATTTCGGCCCCGAAACCTCGGGTGTCACTACGGTATGGGAAGTGGCGCAGGCCGTGGTGAGGGCTTACGGAAAAGGCGCACTGCAAGACTTGTCCGACCCCGGGGCCGTGCATGAAGCCAGACTGTTGATGCTCGATATCAGCAAGGCGCGTTTTCATTTGGGCTGGAAGCCCCGTTTGGATATGGTGAAGACCATCGAAATGACCGTGGACTGGTACAAGCGTTACCGCGATGCCGATGTTTACGGGCTTTGCGTGGAACAGATAAAACGATACAGCGGTATTTGATATGAAAAAGATTCTGCTCACCGGCGGTAGCGGTTTCATAGGACGGAACCTGCGAGAAAGTTTTCTTTCCCAAGCCTATGAATTGTGCGCTCCATCGCATGCGGAGTTGGATTTGTCGGATACAGACAGCACAGATGCCTATTTTGCCCGACATCGTTTCGATGCCGTGATTCATGCGGCCGTGAAGCCTTCGCATAGGAACGCGCCCGACCCGACGGCCATTTTCTACACCAACAACCGCATTTTCTTCAATCTGTTGCGCCATGCCGACCGTTGCGGCCGCATCCTCAACCTCGGTTCGGGGGCGATTTACGATATGCGGCATTACGTGCCGATGATGCGCGAGGATTATTTCGGGTGTCATGTGCCGGTCGATGAACACGGCTACAACAAGTATGTTTGCGGAAAATATATCGAATGTTGTCCGCAAGATGTGGTGGATCTGCGTATCTTCGGCATCTTCGGGAAATATGAGGATTACGCGATACGCTTTATCTCCAACGCCATCTGCAAAACGCTTTTCGACTTGCCGGTTACCTTGCGGCAAGAGCGGCGGTTCAGTTATCTCTACGCGCCCGATCTGGCTCCGGTTCTGGCTTGGTTTATCGAGAACAAGCCGCGTTACAAGGCTTACAATATCACACCCGACGAGGTTTCTTCCCTGTTTGCTTTGGCAGCGCAAGCGGTGGAGTTGTCGGGTAAAACCTTGCCGATACAAGTAGGGAGCGCCGGAGAGGGGATGCCTTACACGGGGTGCAACGCGCGCTTAAGGGAGGAAATGGGCGATGACTTGCGCTTCACCTCCATGGAGGCGGCCGTGGAAGAACTGTACGGTTGGTATGTTTCCATCAAAGATACCTTGGACAGAAACTGTTTATTGTACGATAAATGAGAGCGAGCGACTATATATTCAAGCGGTTGAAGGAAGTCTATGGCGTGGAGCGCGTGTTTCTGATTACCGGCGGCGGTGCCATGCACCTGAACGATGCCGTGTATCAGAGCGGTCTTGCCTATACTTGTTGCCATCACGAACAGGCCTGCGCCATTGCGGCCGAAGGCTATGTACGGGCGGGAAAACGTCTGGGCGTTGTCAATATCACCACGGGGCCAGGAGGATTGAATACGCTTACCGGCGTGATGGGCCAGTGGACAGACTCGGTTCCCGTTCTTTATATTTCCGGTCAGGTGAAGCAAACCACCACGATAGCCGCTTGTCCGGAATTGCCTCTCCGCCAGTTGGGAGACCAGGAGGTGGATATCATTTCGGTGGTGAAGCCTTTGGTAAAGTATGCGGTACAGATACGAAGGGCGGAAGATGTGCGGCGGATATTGGACGAAGCGGTGCACACCGCTTTGTCGGGCCGCCCCGGACCGGTATGGATCGATGTGCCGATGGATATACAGGGGGCATCGGTGGATGAAGCATCTTTGGATGCAGAAAAGGTCGGAATGGAAGAACTGCATGGTAAAAAGCCGGATTCTTTGCAGATGCAGCAACTTTTTGAGATGTTGAATGCTTGTGAACGACCTGTTTTGATAGCAGGAAACGGTATCCGTATAAGTGGGGCGCAAGAAAAAATGTATGCATTTCTGCAAAAGATGCCCATGCCTGCATTGGGTACTTTCAATGGCATGGATATGCTTTATGAGGAATATCCTTGTTTTACCGGACGTATCGGCACATTGGGAAGTAGAAGCGGTAATTTTGCATTACAGAATGCAGATTTGGTCTTAAGTGTGGGATCCCGCAACAATATCCGTCAGACAAGTTATAATTACGAGTTTTTTGCCCGAGGAGGGAAATTGGTCTGTGTGGATGTGGATGAGGCTGAGATGCAAAAACCGACCGTTAAACCGTATCTTTCCATAGAAGCTGACGCCTCTTTGTTTTTTGACGCTCTTTTGGCGTATAAGCCTCGAAGGGATTATAATGAATGGCTTTCTTGGGCGTTGGAGAGAAAAGCGAAATATCCGGTTGTGCTTTCCGAGTTTAAAAAACCGGGAGCCGTGAATCCTTATTATTTTGTAGATGCGCTTAGTAGAGCGTTGCCTCAAGATGCCGTGGTGGCTACCGCTAACGGAAGTGCCTGTGTGATTGGCTTTCAGGCGGCTAAAGTGAAGCAGGGACAGCGTTGGTTTTGGAATTCGGGATGCGCGGCGATGGGATACGGTTTACCTGCGGCAATCGGAGCGGCATTGGCTACACCGGGAAAAACACACGTTTGTTTGTGTGGAGAAGGCAGTTTGATGATGAACATACAGGAATTGAGTACAGCCATAGCCAATAAGATAAATCTAAAACTGGTGATACTTAACAATGGTGGATATATTTCAATCCGTCAGACACAAAATAACTTTTTTTCAGGCAGGCATATCGGCATCGATGCTGATTCAGGCGTGGTATTCCCCGATTTTATGAAAATGGCAGAAGCTTTCGGTTTTGTGTCAATGCGCATTGAGCGCAATGAAGAGGTGGAAGACAAGTTGCAAGAAATGTGTGCTATGGATAAACCGGTGATATGTGAAGTGATATTGCCGCACGATTATATCTTTCAACCCAAGACATCTTCGGTACGAAAGCCGGATGGAAAAATGGTGTCAAAACCGCTTGAAGACTTATATCCGTTCCTGCTTCGGGAAGAATTTTTGCAAAACATGATTATTAATCCTATAAACGAATAAGACAATGAATGCGTTGGAACATCGGATGGTTGACCAGCTTAAAGACCTCAAAGAAAACCATTATGTGGTTGGGATAAAGGCGGAGTTCGAGGCAGAAGGGACACGCATGGAAGAAGCTTTGCGCCTGAAAGAGGTCGTTACCAAAGCGGGCTTGGATTTGACTATCAAGATTGGAGGGTGTGAGGCAATTTGCGATATGTATGATGCCCGTTCCATTGGGGTAACCCGCATTGTCGCGCCGATGATAGAAACACCGTATGCCCTTAAGAAGTTCTTGGCGGCGACGCATATGGTTTATCCTAAAGATGAATGGGAGGATGTGGATTTTCTTATCAATGTGGAAACATACACGGGTTACAAGAACTTTGATGATATGATGCAGGTTCCCGGTGTGGAACAACTGACAGGGATTGTATTGGGGCGTGTGGATATGACAGGTTCAATGGGGCTCACACGAGAAGATATAAACTCGGAACCTGTGTTCAAGGTGGCGGAAGATTTGTTTCTGAAGGCCAAGGCTCACGGTAAGGAATGCGTGATTGGCGGTGGCGTTTCGGCGGCCTCCATTGACTTTTTCAATCGTTTGCCGAAAAGTACCTTGGATCATTACGAAACGCGGAAAGTGATTTTTCAGTTGCCTGGTGCGGTATCTGAAGGAGCCGACAAAGGTATTCTCAAGGCTGTTGGTTTTGAATTGATGTGGCTCAAGAATAAAAGGGAATTCTATAAGATGATTTATGAAGAGGATGCCCAGCGTATCGCCATGTTGCAATCGCGTTACGACAAGTTGATAGAAGCCGCAGGCGGACAATACAAATAAACCACCCGTGCAAATGGATAAGAAAGCCGAATTGTATCGGCTCAAGCATTTTTTCTTTGATTTGGATGGCACTTTGGCCGATTCCAAAGCCGATGTGTTGGGCAGTATCGCGCAGGCCTACGAAAGTCTCGGTTGGGCATACGATGCTTCCAAACTCCGCATAGGCCCCTTGCTGCCGGAAATTATCGCCACCATTTCTCCTCAGCTTGATATGGCGCAACGTCAAACGGTGGCGCAGACATTCCGGGCTTTCTATGCCGCAGGAAAATATCGCCGGACCGTTTTGTTTTCCGGTGCGCTCGATTTTTTGGAGGCTCTCCGAAAGCAGGAGAAAACGCTGTATGTGGCCACGAACAAGCCCAAGAAACCTACCCTTGAAGTATTGCAGACTTTAGGTATCAGAGACCTGTTTCTCTTTATCGGAACGCCCGATTTCGAAGGCGAATATCTTACCAAACCCGAAGTTCTCAAAACCATGGTGCGGATGTTTGATATCGATCCTGCGCAGGCCGTCATGGTGGGAGATACCTTGCCCGACATGGAGGCAGGCCGTTATGCCGGCATGAAGACCATGGCGTTTACAGGCGGCTACGGTGGAGCGGATTTCGGGGCGGAAAGCGGAGCGGATTTTATCGTGTCGGACTATACCGTACTTTTGTAAAAGCACGGAGAGGGTTCAATAAATGGATATCAAGTTATGAAAAAGAAAGTCTCCATCGTAACGGCTTGCTATAACGAAGAAGAGAATGTTGCCATTCTTTGCGAAAGGATTCGCAAGGTAATGCAGACTTTGCCCCAATACGACTACGAGCATATCTTTATCGACAATGCTTCCAAAGACAATACGGTGGCGTTGATCCGCAAGGAAATAGAAAAAGATTCCCATATCCGCTGTATCGTCAACGCACGCAATTTCGGGCATATCCGTTCGCCTTTCCACGGCATCCGCCAATGTTACGGTGATGCGGTGATTGCCATGAGTTCCGATCTGCAGGATCCGCCCGAGAAGATTCCCGAACTGCTTGCCCGTTGGGAAGAAGGCCACAAGATAGTGATTGCCGTAAAGAATCAAAGCAGGGAGAATCCGCTGATGTTCGGCATCCGTAAGTTATTCTACAACCTGATAGCCAAAATGTCGGAAGTGGAGCAGGTGAAGAACTTTACCGGTTTCGGGCTTTACGACAGGAAATTTGTGGATGTGCTGCGCACCATCGACGACCCTTATCCCTATTTCCGCGGTCTCGTTTCCGAATTGGGATTCGATGTGGCTACGGTGGATTTCGTGCAGCCGCGGCGCGAACACGGGCGTACCAAAAACAATTTCTATACGCTTTACGATATGGCGATGCTGGGCTTTGTGAACTATTCCAAAGTACCTTTGCGTTTGGCCTGTTTTCTGGGATTCGGCGTGGCGGTGTTGAGCGTGTTGGTGGCCTTGTTCTATCTGGTTTATAAACTCATCTACTGGGATTCTTTCCAGGCAGGGCAGGCCCCTCTTGTCATCGGCCTGTTTTTCTTTTCTGCCGTACAACTCATTTTCATCGGTATCGTGGGCGAGTATGTGGGGGCGGTGCACACACAGGTGCGTAAACGGCCGTTGGTGATAGAAAAGGAACGGATCAACTTCGAGGGGGCGTGTGATAACGGGCAATCTGCCGCGCCGTCAGCGTCTTCGTCCTCGGTCACTTACTGAAGTAAGCTCCCTCGTCCTCATCCTCGACGTCTTGCATCTTACCCGTTCTGACACGCCCCCTTTCGGGGAGGAGAAGAAAGATAACGGGCAATCTGCCGCGCCGTCATCGTCTTCGTCCTCGGTCACTTACTGAAGTAAGCTCCCTCGTCCTTATCCTCGATGTCTTGCATCTTACCCGTTCTGACACGCCCCCTTTCGGGGAGTAGAAGAAAGATAACGGGCAATCTGCCGCGCCGTCAGCGTCTTCGTCCTCGGTCACTTACTGAAGTAAGCTCCCTCGTCCTCATCCTCGACGGGATAAAAGGTTCAGCGTATCGAGTCGGCCCAGTTCTTGAGGATAGCCGCCCCTTGATCGGAAAGGTGGGACTCGGGATGGAACTGCAGACCGTGAATGGGCAGTTGGGTATGGTAGATCGACATCACTTCTCCGTCTTCATCCACCGAACTTACCTTCATCTCGGGCGGCAGGCTGGCGGCATCCACCACCCAGGAATGGTAGCGCCCTACGCTTACGGGTAAACGCAGGCCTTTGAAAATCGGATCGTCGGTCTCGAGGATACGCAAATCGGACTTATGACCGTGCAAAGGTTGCGAAAGCAGGCGCAGGCCGCCTCCGAAAGACTCTGCCAAAGCTTGGTGGCCGAGGCATATGCCCAAAACGGGATGCGAATAGCGTACGGCGGCAATCAGGGAAAGGAGTTGGTTGGCCTGGTGCGGTATGCCCGGTCCGGGAGAGAGCACGAAGCCATCGTAATTGCCGATGCTGTCCATGGGAATCTGATCGTTGAGGCAAACGTCGAACGATAAGGTGGGACCTTGTTCCCGAAGCACTTGCAACACATTGTGTACGAACGAATCATAATTGTTGACCAGCAGGACTCTTTTCATGGGCGTGAGCGTTAATCTGTCAGGGGAATGCTTCCTGACGGAGAAAAGGCAAAATTAGAGAGAAAACACCGCCCGGCAAAATTGAAGGGCGGCCGTTCGAAAAATCCGTCAAGTTTGTAACTTCGCCGCTTCATTCCAAAAGATGTTCGCATGGAGGTTTCGCAGCTTGTCGAGGAGATGAACCGTGCCGCCGCTTGTTCGCGCCCGTTCTTTTTCATGCTGGATTATGCAGGCAGGAAAGGGCATTTTATTGCCAGTCCGCTTTCGGACAAGACACCGCGCATTTTGTTCGGCATAGGTCGGTACCGCAACTATGAGGCTCCGGCCGGCAGTGGAACGGATAAAGCCTATCGGTTCTTTCCGCCGGAGTATGCGGATTATAAGTCCGCTTTCGACAAGGTACAGGCCGGTTTGAGGCATGGCGACAGCTTTTTGTTGAATCTGACGTTCCGCAGTCGGGTGGAGACGGCCTTGACCCTGAAGGAAATCTTTTTCCGGAGCAAAGCCCCCTACAAGGTGTATCTACCCGGAGAATTTGTCTGTTTCTCACCGGAACCCTTTGTCAGGCTCGGTGCCGGAAAGATATCCGCATACCCCATGAAAGGCACGATACGGGCGGATACACCCGATGCACCGCGAAAATTGCAGGAAGACTACAAGGAAGCTTGCGAACATGCCACGGTGGTGGACTTGCTTCGCAACGATCTGAGTGCCGTAGCGGAAAAAGTAAGCGTGAAACGGTACCGCTATATGGAAAAGATTCCTACGGGAAACGGGGGAGAAATCTGGCAGAGCAGTTCCCGGATAGAGGGGCTGTTGCCTGCGGACTGGAAGCGGCGGTTGGGAGATATCATCCGGACCCTTTTGCCGGCCGGCTCCATTTCGGGTGCGCCGAAGACGGCTACCTGCCGTTTGATATCCGAGGTGGAAACATCGCAAAGAGGCTGGTACACGGGGATTTGCGGTTATTTCGACGGGGAGGGGCTGGATACGGGCGTGATGATTCGCTGTCTGTCGATGGATGCGGACTCGGGATTGTTGTATTTCTACAGCGGCGGCGGCATCACGATACACAGCAAAGCCGAAGAAGAATACCGGGAACTGATTGCCAAGATCTATCTGCCGATATGAAAATGTTTGCCATGAACGAACGGTGCGGGTATGCGGAAGAGCCGCTGTTTCTCGAGAGTGTATTGTTTAACCATGGCCGCTTTCCGTTGTTGGAACGGCATATGGAACGTATGCGAGTTACTTCCATGGCGGTTTTCGGGAAACAGCTCTTGTTCGATGCTTCGGTTTTGAGCGCGTCGGTTCCGGCGGTTCGCGGGTGTTATAAATGCCGTATCCTGTATGGAAGAGAAGTACATGGCATATCGTTTCATCCCTATACGCCCCGTCGGATCCGGAATCTGCAATGGGTGGAAGCCTCCCCGATAGACTATCGCTTCAAGTATGCGGATAGGAAGGTTCTGGAACTTTTGCGGGAAAAGCGGGGCGCTTGCGACGACATTCTGATCGGGCAGAACGGTTTTGTTTCGGATACGTCCTACAGCAATGTGGTCTTATGGGACGGAACGGACTTCTATACCCCCGAACACTGTCTTTTGAACGGGATTCGCCGCCGTTTTTTGCTGGAAACGGGAAAAATCAAGGCCCGTTGTATAAGAAAAGAGGATCTGGCATCTTTTCAGAAACTGTTTCTGATTAATGCCATGATGGATTTATCGGACGGCATCGGAATAGATACCTCCGCCATTGCGGATTGAAATTTTACGTACCTTTACTCTTTCCGTTTAAAAAACATCGGATGCAATCCACCGTTTAAATTAAGCCGGGCGCAGAGGCCAGACTTGTTTGGGCTATGCCGAGGCGGGAACTGAGCGAAGCGAAATCATAAACACCGATGAAGTAAATGCTGTGTTTATAAAAAGGTTGGTGAATCCAACAAAAGAAAAGAATTGTAACCATACAGAGATGAAAGCAAGATTATTTTTCGTAGGCCTGCTGGGGCTGCTGGCCGTAAACCTTTGCGCGCAACCGGACGTGATTCCCCCCGGGAACTATACGGTTCTTTCCATCAACAGTCAAAATGCAACCGATACCGTGCAAAAGGCCTTTGACGGAGATCCGGCTACATGGTGGGCGGTCAATACCGCGCAGCTGAATCCGCTTCCGGCCGTATTGTGCCTTGATCTGGGGCAAACCTACAATGTGTGCGGCCTTTCGTATCTGTGCAATCCCCAGAACTACGAAGACAAACTTCTGCACTACGCGGTTTATGTGAGTCAGGATACGCTGAACTGGGGTGAAGAACAGGCATCTGATAAGATATATTGGCCCGAAACAACCGATGTAAGCGGAAAAGATTTGTTTTTCGGTGCGGTGGAAGGCCGCTATGTAAAGATCGTTTACTACCGGAATACCAATACATGGAATAATGCCATACAGACGGCCGAACTTAGGTTATGGCACGATGAACAGGCCGCGCCGTTGAAGAAGAATCAGGTGTTGCATATCGAAGAGGTTCCTTCTGTGGCGGCGTCCAATCAGCGTACGGAGATTGTGGCCACCTCTTCGTCCGGTCTTCCGGTGGTGCCGGCCGTAGTGTCCGGTCCCGGGGTGTTGTCGCAAGAAGAAGGGGGCTACTTTTTGAGCGGAACGGGCGAAGAAGGTAGCGTGGTGATAGAATGCGTACAGGCCGGCAACGAGGCGTATTATCCGGTGAAGAGCGTCTTTGCCCTTGATATGATAAATCCGGATAATTATCCCGTACGGTTATACACGCCTTTGGTGGAGTCCGAAATTATCGCCATGTCTTCCGATACGTTTTGCTATTCGTTTTGGGCGAGAGCCGAAATAGACTATCCCGAATTCAACACCGTTACACAGATGCGGATAGAAGTGGAGGGTGAAGAGATAGTGTCGAGGTGGAACGAAGAAAACAATACCGTTCGCGCCGACTTCGTTCCGAAGCGTTACGGTGAGTTTACCGTCAGCTTCCATGCTTCGGCCAGCAACGGACGCGACACCGCTTTCACGCGGCGGATTACGGTGGACAGTGTTCGGGAATCGAGAACGGTGCGTGCTTTCGACCATATGCTGATTAATTTTCCCGATCCGGGCAGAACCAACGGCGGTGTGTTTGTATTTCCGCAACATGTGGGAAGTTATCAGCGTATTGTGGCCAAACTGGACATGCAATGTCCGCAGATAGACGGAGGTTGCGACGATTGGGACCGAGTGGCATGGATCGAAATGCAGACGCCCGACGGGCAGTGGCGCGAGCTTATCCGCTACACCACCGCTTACGGGGTGCCTTGTCAGCATGAACTGGATGTAAGTGATTTTTCCTCATGGCTGCAAGGAGAGGTTCCCATGCGGATGTTTATCGATACGTGGGGCTCGGGCGGTTACGACGTTACTTTGGATTTTGAATTCATCAAAGGTATGCCCCAATATCTTTACACGGGAATCATTCCTTTGTGGAACGGCAATTTCCCCTTCGGAGACCCGGCCGATCTGCAGCCGATGGATACTTTGCGGATAGAAACGCCGGCCGGCGCGGCGGCCCTGAACCTGAAAGTGGTTACCACCGGTCACGGCTGGGGCAGCAACAATACTTACAATGCGGCCGAATTCTACAATGCACGGCATACCCTTTATGTCAATGAAACCTCGTTCCTGCATGAACCTTGGATGAAGTGCAACCCCAATCCCGATGGCTGTACAGGGCAACGCGGAACATGGCAATACAACCGGGCCGGCTGGTGCCCGGGCGCGATCGCACCCGGCTACAACTACAATCTGGCCGCCCAACTCCAGCGTCCGCAACTGGATTTGCGCTTCATCATGCAGGAGGACTATATGGACAGGTGTCATCCCCATAATCCCGATTGCGTGAGCGGCGTTACCTGCAGCGACTGCATGGATACTTACAATCCGCAGTATTACATCGCCTCTTATTTGATTGCCTATTACAACCAAATGTACGACTCCCTGCCGTTGATGGCCAACGAACAAGTGGCATCGCGCGAAGAACTGAACTTTTCGGTTTATCCCAATCCCGCTTCCGATCGTTTTTTCATTCAGAGTCATGGAGAAACAGGGCGCGGCAGCCTGCAACTTTTCAATATGCAGGGAGAAAACATGCGGAGCATCGTGTTCAATTCGGCCGCGGAACTTAATGAAAAAGCGATCGATGTGCATTCTTTGCCTGTGGGGATTTATATCGTGCGCATACAGACATTACATAAAAACGGCATCCAAAAAATCATGATACGCTAATGGCGACAGCAACACCTACGCTAAGCCTTGTGGTGGCCATAGCCGCCAATAGGGCGATAGGAAAAGACAACGACCTTTTGTGGCATCTTCCGGACGATTTGAAGTATTTCAAAGCCTTGACGACAGGGCATACGATTCTGATGGGGCGAAAAACCTACGAATCTTTCCCCCGGCGTCCTTTGCCCGACCGATTCCATATCGTGTTGAGCGAACATGTCCGTTATGAGGAAGAAAACGTGAAAACGGTGCGCGGCGTGGAAGAAGCGCTTGCCGCCCTGCCGGCAGGAGAAGAATCCTTTGTGATAGGCGGAGGTCAGATCTTCAGGATGTTTTTACCTTATTGCCGGAAGGCCTATGTTACCGAAGTGAAGAAAGAATTTGAAGCCGATACTTTCTTTCCGGAATTGCTTCCGTCTGAATGGAAGCTGGAAAGTGCCCGGCCATGGCAAACCGATGCCGCTTCGGGACTGGAATACCGCTATGCGGTATATGTGCGGATTTCGGGGAACGTAACCTTTCCCGGCAAAGAAAACAAGAAATAGAAACATGGAAGAAAGAAACTTATATCCGCTCAAGTTTATCCCCATCTTTAAATCCAAGATTTGGGGCGGAACCGCTATCAAGGATGTATTGGGATTGGATTTCGGGAAAATGCCCAATTGCGGAGAGGCCTGGATGCTGTCGGGCCTGGAAGGAGAGGAATCGGTGGTGGCCAACGGTTTTCTGGAGGGAAACACGCTGGTGGATTTGGTGGAAGTGTATATGGGCGATTTGGTGGGCGACAGCGTTTACCGGCATTTCGGCCTGCAGTTTCCCCTGCTGTTCAAATGGATTGATGCCGCGGCCGACCTCTCTGTACAGGTACACCCTGACAACGGATTGGCGATGGAAAGGGAGGGTTGTCTGGGAAAAGATGAACTGTGGTTTGTCCGTCAGGCCGAAATGGGGGCGAGGCTGATCTGCGGCTTCCGGCATGGGGTGAATCAGATGAAATATCTCAAGGCCTTGAAAGAAGATCGCTTGGAAGAGGTTTTGAATGAAGAACCTGTGGATACGGGCGATATGTTCTATGTTCCGGCCGGCACGGTTCATGCGCTTCGTTCCGGCATTCTGCTGGCTGAGATACAGCAGTCGAGCGATCTTACCTATCGTATTTACGACTGGCACCGCAACGGCATGGACGGCAAGCCGCGTCAGCTGCATATCGAACAGGCCCTTAAGGCTCTCCGTTTTGAGGATTCGCCTTCGGCCGGTGACAAACGGCAGATGCAAGGCCGTTTGCGTTACGGCAGGGTGTTGAATACGAGCAATACGATAGTGGAAGCTCCTCATTTTCAGGTGAACTACTTGCCGCTTACCCAAGGGATTGAAAAAGACTTCACAGGACTGGATTCTTTTGTCGTCTATCTTTGCAGCGGCGGCGGTGCCGTATTGAAAGCCGACGGAAAGGCAGTGGAAATCAAGCAGGGAGAGCTTGTGTTGGTTCCTGCCGTTTGTGAGATAGTGGATATTTATCCGGATACCTGCGGTTGTGAGTTGCTGGAAACTTATATAGGGACGGATTAGAGAAGTTTTTTTACTTTTGCCGCCGATTTTTAGCCAACGTTTAAATTAAGCCGAGCGCAGAAGCCAAGCTTGCTTGGATTTTGCCGAGGCGGTTAAACGTCGGACGAAGACCAACGTTTAAATTAAGCCGAGCGCA
>CAMWNM010000031.1 GCA_947175635.1 uncultured Bacteroidales bacterium
GTGTTCTGTTGCTTTTACATGATGATTATCTTACAACTACGCGCTTAACGGTAGCACCGGTCGGGTTCGACAGGCGGATAAAGTAGATGCCGCTGCCGTTCAGGTTGATCGGGGTTTTGCCGGCCGTGAGTTCTTCGCTACGGAGGTTGAGGCCGGTAGCGGTAAAGATTTCCATGCGGGCGTTTTCCGTCAGGTCGATATACATCGTGCCGTTGTTGGGGTTGGGGTAGATGTCGGCTTGCAGGGAGGCTGCGTTTTCATTGGCGGTTGGGCGTATAATGAAGTTTTCGCCTTTTGTCCACATCAGCGAGCCGTCTTCACATACGGAAGCTACCGCCCAGCCGTATTCCACATTGGGTTCGGCTTCTTCTCCGAAGGTGTATGTTTTGGAGGAAACCGCGGCGGAAGCCAAGGTGTCGCTGCCGTTGAGCAGTATTACTTTGTAACTTGCCGCCGAACCGTTCCAGGAAGCGGTGGCTGTAAGGTTTTCGCTGTTGACGGTAACCTTTAGGCCGGTAGGCGCCGTGCATTCATCGCCGCTTCCGCCCTCGGAAAGGATATCGGAAGCCACACGGGGCGAAACCTGTATCTGATCGTTGTAGATGCCTGCAAGTGCAATAAGGTCGAATGTGCCCGTAGGTTTGGCCGTGCCTACGAAACTGCCGTTGCGCACGAAGGTGCGGATGTTGATGGTGTTTTCGTTTGCATCGGTGCCCATGTTGTCGGTATTGCCACCCCATTCGCCTTCGGCTTCAACCAAGCGCAGGTCGTTGATTCTTACCAGACGGGAGCAGTATTTTTCAATGTCGGCTTCCAATTCCTCGATGGAGACTACAAGGGGTTCGACAGTGTGGTTATGCGAAGAGGCTTCGGGCAGGTTGCCGGTCATGATAAGCTGAAGCTGTCCTCCATAATTGCCCAGTTTGCCATATACACCGGTAATGCCGTCGCCCACTTGATACGAAGCAGTGACCAGACCGGTGGCGTCGTCGATCAGGATACCGCCGGTGGCGTCTTCCACCCATTTGTAGTTGCGGTAGGAATCCATGGCGGAGAGAATCACCTCGCCGCTTATTCTGTACAGTTCGCCTTGGGTGCCTTTTCTAAGGTCGGCCAACGTGGCCACTTCGGTTACGGCGGAGGCGGTAGCCGTAACCGAGATGGTTTTGCTTACTTCACCGCTGCTTAGCACGATGTCTGCCTTGTCGGAAAGTTCGGCGCCGCTGTAGGTGACGGTAAACTCGGCACCCTCTTCGCTCATTACATCGGCTTTGGCCAAAGTGGCGGGCGTTACGCTGAAGTTGCCCGTCGGGCAGGTTACGGTAACATCGTTATCCAGCAGGTTGCCTCTTACGGTAACTGTCTGACTTACGGCCGTGCCTTGCACGGTTTTCATTTCCAAGGAGGAGACGGTAAGGAGGGCCGGTACGTCGGGCAATACCTGATAGATCTTGATGTTGTCCAGATAGAAGCGGTTTTTCGAAGTTTCGATGGCCGAGAAACGTATGCTGGTGGCGTCGGTGCCGGAAGTGAAGTTGAACACGAATTGCGTCATCTCTTCTTTCGACAATCCGGACACCTCTTGCGTGGCACCGTTCACGATCAGGTTGAAACTTTCTTTTTCCTGGGCGTTATTGAAGGCTTTCGCTTCGAAAGAGAGCACGAATTTTCCTTCGTTGGCGCTTAAATCAAGGGCGGGCGTCTGGATATACCCGAGTTTGCTGCCGGTTCCCATCTTGACACAACCGCCATCGCCTTCGTAAATGATTTGGCCCGACCAACCCGGCATTCGGGTGTATTGATCCAGAGAGGAACTGATGTCTGTCGATCCGTCGGAGGTTGCGGTAATCTTGTCGAAAGGTTCTTCGAATACGATTGTGCCGTTCTTTGTAAGCGTGTAGGTGATGCTGACCGTGTCGCTGTTGTCCATGGCGGGTGCGGCGGCATATGCGCTGAACGTATAGTTTCCTTCTTCTTCCAAAGGAATGGGGACGGTGTATTCGGTAAAATCAACCGCATCGTTGAGCTTGTAATAGATGGTGGCGCCCGGGGTGGTGCAGGTGAGGCTTACTTCGGTGGCGGTGATCAATTCCTTTTCGTAGGGGTGGAAAATGGGGAAGGCCACATCGGGCAGGTTCACGCTGAATTCGCGGCGGCCGGTAACGCCTTCAACGGAAACGGTGTCGTTGCCGTTCACGTTGACCAGATTGAAAGTGGCTGTATAAATACCGCTGGCCAATGCCACCGTGCAGCTGTTCTGATCGCTGTAACGCACAACCGCTGCGTCGGTGCCTCCGGAAATGGAGATCTTGACCAGTTTATCGGCGCCCAATTCGAAATTCTCCGTTATCCACATAAACTGTACGGCTCCATCAAGCGTGGTGCCGTTGGTGGGCGAAGTAACCACGATTGAAGGTTCTCCGGCGGCTTTGGTGGTGAAAGAGCCTTCTACAGCTTCGCTTCTGAGCGTTTCGGTACATTTGGTGACGATAGCGTAGTGATAAGTGGTGTTGGCTTTCAAACCGGTACCGGTGTATTGAGGAAGACCTCTGTCAACTTCGAAAGTCTGACCCTGATCGGCGGCATCTTCGGTAATCGTTATCGTATAGCCGGCAGGTTCGGGGGTAACGGCGGTCCAGGTGATGTAAACGCCCGTAGCCTGGGGGTTCACGTTTACATCGCTCACTTTCTGACAGTCGCCGGGGGCTATCTGAGAAAGTCTTACCGTAAAACTGCGTTCGGTGTCGGTGCCTTCCACCGCCGAGATGTCGCCGCTTTCGTTTTCTTCCACCAGACAGAAGGCGGCCTTGTAATCGCCTTCTTCCAACGAGAGGGTATGGCTGTATGCGGTGGTGTAAACCACTTGATCTTCATCAAGTCCGTTTCCGGAAATCACGATCTTTGTCTTTTTGGTGTCGCCGAGATCGAAATTCGTTGTGTTCCATGAAAAACTTACGTCATTGGACGTAAATACATGTCCGTTCTCGGGCGAGGTTACCGTGAGGGTGGGCATATCGGCGGCCTTGGTGCTGAACGTACCTGTTACGGCTTGGCTTTTATTGTTTTCCGAACAGGCCGAAAAGATGGAATAACCATAGGTTGTGTTCGGGCTCAGGTTTTCCAGTTTATATTGGAGAATGTCTCTTTTTTCGTTGGCTATCTCAATATCGTCTTTGGTAATGATGACATTATAACCGTTTGCGGGGGCAGGCTCCGGCGCTTCCCACGTGAGGGTTACGCTGGTGGCCTGTGCATTGACCGATACGTTGCTTACCTGTGGGCAGGGAGCGGGGGCTTCGTTTTTCTTGTAAAGCTGGATGATCAGCATGGATGCGCTCGTGGCCGATGTGTAGTTCAGGAAACGAGGCGAGCTGACATTATACAGCAACCGCCCGTGGTTCTCCCCGCTGGATGTTACGGTGGCGTTTCCGTTGTCGAAGGCGATTGTCCAGTCCCACGGGGTCTGGTCTTCGGCCAAGGCTTTTGCGGCGGTAGTCTTTATATAGTTGCCGGAAGCGATATTCTTGATGGTCCAGTTGGTTCCGTTTTTTCTGAATTCGAATTCGCAAGGGGCGCCGGTGGCATTTAAGGAGGCCGGCTGGGCGGTACTGTTGGTGATGGTGAGGGCCGCGTCGGTAAGGAACTTACCGCTGATGGTGGAGGCGGCCTTGCCTTTGGTTTCTTCTACAATCAGGTAGGTGCCTTCAACCATCTGATCCAAAGAGGTTATTTTCTGGTAAATGTCTTGCGCCCGGAGCGTACCGCTTCCCAGACTGAAGACCATGGCGGATATCAGGAAACATCCCAATAACGGCAAGAAGTGTTTTAGGTTTTTCATGTTATTTGTTTTAGGTGTTGATTTGTTCATGCCAACAGCCTTGCTCCTCCTTAATGGGGCAAGAAATCCGTTCCGGATTCTTGCCAAAGGTAGGGTAATATAACAAGAAAAACAAGAAATATCAACAGCCTTTTGTTACTTTTTTATACAAAAAGGAGGGTGGAAGCCCATGCCCGCGAGGCGTGGCGGTGTTGATAATTTGTTGAAAAATGAAGCGAAGGTGGGGTTACTCTACTTCCCTTACGGTGATTTCCTGATCGATATAAACCAAAAAGCCGCGGCAATGTTTTACGTCCATTTGGGTGATTAGAGCCATGTATTGCTGTATCTGTAAGATATAGCTACTGTGCGGCGCACCGGTTTTGTAGTCAAGCACCACGGCTGTGTCTCCTTTCAGCAACACGCGGTCGGGGATATGCAGTTTGCCCTCAGGGGAGGCGATGCAGGTTTCGGCTTTTACCACATAGTCGCCGCTGAAGTAGGGTTGCAGCAAGGGGTCGGAGAAAAGTTTCCGGAGTTTTTCCCTCGCCTCTTTTTCCCGCGGTTTGAACTGAGGATATTCATTCAGGGAACGTTTCAGGCTGTTTTCCAGATTCAGGGTCGTGAAGGTTTCGATAAGCGACAGCGTGCGGTGCATGAAGTTGCCCCATTCGATTTGCGGTGTCTGGATTCGGGCGGGCAGGGCGGCCGAAAATCTTTCCCGCCAGGGATGGCTTTCCAGCAGGGCGGACCGAGCCTCATCCGCGCTTGCCGGAGCGGGAGAGAGGCTGGTTTTTTTCGTGTTGTCGGCATCTTCCAATACAGCACCGTCTTCCCTTTTTTCCAGATAGTCGGGATAGGCTTCGGCAAAACGGGCAATGGCTTCGTTGGTCTTGAAGGCGCTTTGTTGCGTCTTGGATTCGGCCGTAAGCAGAAAAAGTTGTTGCCGGGGGCGGGTGGTGGCTACGTAGAGCGTGTTGAGGTTATCGATAAGGTTGAGGCATTTTTCCATCTGTATGTCCTTGCCTACGGGGCCGTTTTCCAAAGCCTTCAGATATCGTACCAACGCGGTGGGCAGCTTCCATTCCTGAGGCAAAAGGCCGGGACG
Organism: uncultured Bacteroidales bacterium; assembly: GCA_947175635.1. GTDB lineage: Bacteria > Bacteroidota > Bacteroidia > Bacteroidales > P3 > Pullibacteroides. The sequence continues at coordinate 4,926 of CAMWNM010000031.1, forward strand.
GAGCCAATAAAGGTCGTCGCTCTTCATCTTCGTGTCTTTGATGAAGGGCATCACCACTACCTTGAACTCCAGCCCTTTGGACTTATGTATGCTCATTACCTTCACCGCATCGGCGTCCGCGCCCGCGCAAACGGCCGTTTTGCCGGCATAGGTGTCCCACCAGTCCAAAAGATCGGCCAGACGGCCAAAACCATGGCTTTGCACGATATCCAGAAATGAAAGGATGTATTGGTCGGCGTTTTGGTCCATGCACCAGAACCGCAATACGGCCTCTACCGTATCGTAGATATCGGTCTGGCTTTCTCCTATGTGGAAAAGCTGCTCAAAACGTGCCTTGCAGGAAGCGTGTTTCCATTGGCCGTAAAGGTCGTTTCCGGTGTCGAACAGACCGCTTTGCGGCCATAGGCCCAGTTGTTTGGCCAGAAGAAAGGCTTCGGCACGGTGAAATCTTTCGCCGCTGTCGATGTACCGGAGGCTCGCCACCGCTAATTTCAAGCCTTCGTGCGTGCCTAAGATCAGCGAGTCGGGGGTGGCTATCTTGATGCCGTTGGCTACCAGAAAATCGGCCACGGCCCGGCAGTGATCGTTTTTGCGGCACAGCACTGTAACATCGCCGGGGGCGAATTGCCGCACGATTTGCAGGGTCTGCGCCAGATACCAATCTTCAAGTTCGGGGCCTGCCATATTCCGGGCCAGATAAATGCGCACCGCCCGGGCATCGGCTTCGGGCAGGGTCTGCGTCTGGTCTTTGTAGAACTGTTCGTGTTCGCTGAAAATGGCCTCCACCAACCCGTTTTGCGGCGAATCGGCCTCCGAGAAGCGGTAGGTTTCCTTGATGAACCGGTAAAAGAGATTGTTGAAGGCGATAATGCCGGCATCTGACCTCCAGTTGCTTTGCAGGTTCTTTACTTTTACCGGCAACCCCTCCCTGCCTTGACATAAATCCACGAACTGCTGGATATCGGCGTTGCGGAAACGGTAGATGGATTGCTTGGGGTCGCCCACGATCAGGCAGGCATTGCCCTGTGCCAGATTGTTTTCAATCAGCGGACGGAGGTTTTTCCATTGCAGGCGCGAGGTATCTTGAAACTCATCGATAAACACATGGCGGTAGCGGGTGCCGCTGCGTTCGAAAATAAAGTCGTTGCTTTCGTTGGCCAGCGCCTTGTCGATACGTTGGTTGAATTCCGAAATGGGAATGACGGCCGTACTTTCCTTTATCTCTTCCAAAATATCGTTGGCGCGGTTCACCAAGGCCAGCGAATAAATGGAGTCGCTTATTTCCTGCAAGAGGTAAAACATGCCCCAATCGTACTGCACAAGTTTTTCGTAAAGGCTGGCGAACTGCCGGGATAACGGGGATTCCTTTTTTAGAATGCCTTTGTTTACGCTTTTCTGCACTGAGGTGCCGGGACGGGCTATTTTCTGGAGCGGAAGATGGGGCGCGTTGAACCAGCCGAAAACGCCGTTTTTGCCCTCGTGGAAATGAATGGCCTCCAAACTGTTCTGTTCGATAAGGCTCTTTCCCTGCGCCAGCAGGTTCCGGCATTCGCTCTCTATTCGTTTTTCTTCGCTCCGGATACGGGTGATGATGGCTTTGAAATCATCGGCGGAAAGGTGGCGCATGCTTTCCAATGCCTCGAAGCTGTTTTCCGAAAACAAGCGCTCCACCACGCTGTGTATGCTTTGTGAAATATTGAGGCTGCGGCCGCTTTCATCGCGCTTGTGCAGGAATTCGGTGAGAAGTTCGGTTTGGGTTTCCATGCCGGGGCGGCCGCATTCGTCGATAAGGCGTTCGGTAATTTCATCCTCGAAGCGGTCCAGTTCGATATCGGGCGTGTAGTTTTGCGGCAACCCCAGTTCAAAGGCGAACGGACGAACCAGATTCTGCACGAAACTGTCGATGGTTCTGATGGAAAAATCCTGATAGCGGTGCAGCAGATGTTGCAACTTTTCTTCGGCCCGTTTGCTTGTCAGGGCTTTCCATTCGGATTCTCCGGCGGGATTTGCCTCCAGAATTTTCCGCTCTTTTCCGCTCAGCAGTTCCGTCCAGGCCGGATAGTTTCCTTGTGCGATCTCCCGCAGGGTTTCCACAATCTTACGCTTCATATCGGCCGTGGCTGCATTGGTGAAGGTGATGGCCAGAATATGGCGGGCGTCGGTGCCGGGTTTCATCAGATGCCGGATGTATTCCTGGGTAAGCGTATAGGTTTTTCCGCTGCCGGCCGAGGCTTTGTATAGGGTGAGTCTGTGGTTGTCTTCCATGTCGAGAGGGTTTGGGCTTTCAGGAAAGGGGCTGTTCTCGGCCTTCTTCCTCGTTGTTTTCCGCTGTGTTCCGGCTGCAAAATCCCGCGTAATCGCAATAAGTGCAGTTCTCGGGCGTGTCGGTGCGGCAGATGGGGCGGTCGGGATTCAACATTTCGGTTATGCTGTCCTTAAGAAAGGCTTGAATCTGCGCCATGGTCTGCTTTTCTTCCCCTTCTACCAAAGGCCCCTCCAAAGCCACCATCGTGTCTTTGTTTTTCAAACAGCAGATACAGGCTTTCAAGGGGTGACTTTCGTGGGGAAATTCCGTACGGTAGAGGTATAGGTAAAGCATGAGCTGCAAGGCTTGCACGCCGTCGGGGGCACACAGTTCCTGATAGGATTCGGGATTGAGTGTCTTGAGTTTGCCGGTTTTGTAGTCGATGATGCGTACATAGGGCCGGTTGTGTCCGGATTCCTGATAGAGGTCGATGCGGTCGGCAACGCCGTATAGGTGTATCTTCACCCCCGGCACGAGCGTGGAAAGATCGGCGCCGAATTCGTGTTCGCAGAAGTTTACCTGCAATCGGCCCGCTTTTATCTCGTTGTCCAGTGTGGCTGTATAGCGGTCTATCCAGATTTCTATCTCACGGTAGGCCAAAAGGTTCGGGCCGTGGTCGTAATGTCCGCCGGCAAATTCCTTTTCCAAAGCCGTTTTCAAAAGGGTGGACTTTTGCTTTTTGAGGCTTTCCACATCCTCTTGGGTAAGGGGGCGGTTGCGGCGGTCGATGCCGTCGGGGCCGCTGCCGTCGAAAAAAGCCTGCATGGCGGCATGGAATACGTTGCCTTTGAGGCGGGCATCTAATTCATCGCTTACCTGGGGCGGTTCGCCCAGGCCCATCACGTATCGGAAGAAGAAGCGCATCGGGCATTGCAGCCAGGTGGAAAGCGAGGAGTAGGAAATGCCTTTTTCCAGGCGCTTCCTGAGGGCATCCGCCACCAAAGGACTTTTGGTTACCTCCCATTCTCTTGCCGCTGTATAACGGGGATTCAGCAACGGAAAAGCATCGGGTTCCTTTTGGCTTACATTATCGGGCAGTTCGTTTTCGAGTTGCAGCAGAAAACGGCTTTTTTCGTTGTTGTTGCCGGTGGTATACAGCAGACTTACCGTGGAGCAGTCCTGCAAGAGGCTATAGAAGTGGTGCGCCTGCATGGCCGTTTGTTCGGTTTCGGTGGGAATGCCGTAATGGGCCTTGACGCTGTATAGCAGAAAGCTGTCTTGCGAGGCATTGGCGGGCAGCGTGCCTTCGTTCATCGAGAGTATGACGGCGTGCGTGAAATCCATGCCGCGTGTTTCCAACATGCCCATCACGTTGAGGCTGTTTTCCTGTTGGCCTGTATAGTTGATGCCGATTCCGGCCAGAATTCCGTTGAGAATCTTATGGATCGTGCCAAAGTCGGGCTTAAGGTCGGGAAAGCGGCGCCAGATCTCCATTTCTTCTGTACAGAGTGTCTCGAGCGAGGAGAGATAGTTTTTTTCAAAAGGGTTGAGCGGCGTACCCGGCCGGGAATCGACAGGCGGAAACAGTTGGGTCTGCACCGGCTGCGGGCTGGCTTGCGGGTTTTCCGAATCGATGAGGGCACGGGCTATCTGTTTGAAAAAGCCGATAACCTGCACAGGCTCCTCTCCCTTGTGTCCGAAGAGAAAGTTTTCGATTATCTCGCCGACGGGTGCGTCGGGAGCTGTGAAATGCCGGAAGTCGTTTTGGGAGAAGTAGAGGCAATGTCCTTGTATGATGTGTTCGATACTTTTTTGAACCGCACTTTTTTCTTTGCCTGTCCGGGCGGCGTTTTTTTGCGTAAGGCGTTCAAAGAGCGGATTGCGCAAAAGGCTCAGCAGCAAAGGGGCGGACAAGAGCTGGCGGCGATGCCGGAGAATGCTTTCCCTGCCTTGGAGAAGCGTGCCGAACAGGGCCCCGGAAAGGGTACCCGACAAACTGCCGGCCAAGGTTACGTTACAGGGAAGATGAGGCGGCAGGGCGTTCATCACGGGGGCAAAGAGCTTTTCATCGTTAAGCACGACCACGGTACGGGTGGCTTCGGGTAAGGTCTTGATCAGTTTGGCCGCCGTTTTTGCCTGCCCTGTGTTTTGCGGGCAGGCCATCATCTCGATTCGGGTGAAGCGGATGCGGTCGGCTATGTCATCTTCCTTAAGGAAGTGGTTTAAATCTGCATCCTTGCTGTACTTGCGCAAAAAATGCCCCGCTTCGTGTTCGGGATGGTCGGTAAGGTAGTAGCGGTCGGCATTCCAGATGATTTCGGCTTGCTTGCGGCGGATAAGGGTCTTGATGATTTTTTCTTCGGCGGCGGTAAGGGCGTTGAGACCGGCAAAGAGATAGAAACTGCGCGGATGGAGGGGATAGGCGCCTGTTTCGATGGCTGCGCAGGCTGTTTTACCCGCCAAGCCCGTATAGGCGCATCCTTCTTCTATCATCGTTTGGGTAAAGAGGCGGTGGATGGCCCCCAGCTTCTGGTAGAAGGAAAGGTATTTGCCTTGCAGGCCGCCGGCCGCTTCGTTGAGGTTGAGGTGCCAGGAGCCGATGCGCTTTTCTTCGGCTATATAGCTCAAGATTTCTTGCGCAGGTGCCAGTTGGTTGTCGATTTGGTTGAAGTCGGAAACCAACATCCGGCCCCATTCCCAGAAACGGTCGAAAGGCAGGGGCTCTTCGCCCGCCTGCCTGTATATCTCCGTGTAGCAACGGTAAAGCAACGCCACCGATTCGGTTTTTCCCGCTTGCCTGAGACCCGAAAAACCGGCAATCAGGTTGTTGATGGTTTCAAACCGGGGCAGCCAGCAGGGAAGCCGGGGCTCCGCTTCGGCCATGCGGACAAGCCGGCGGGTAATCACCCTTTCCATACGGAGGGAGGGCAGCACGACATGAAGGTCGGTCTGGGAAAGATCGAACCTTTGTATATGTTGGCAGAGGTAGTCGATAAAACTGCATTGGCGGGCCATAGGTTATTGCTTTTGGGCGTTGGAGGCGGCTTTCCCTCTCGTTCTGTTTCTTTTTCTGTCCATGGCCGGCGTTACTTTGGGGGCGATGGTGCCGATTTTTCCTTGCTCAATCATCTGCACAATGGTTTCGATATCGCGGTCGCGTCCTTCGGGTTGGTAAGTCTCCTTGAGGTTGTAACCCCAAAGCCGCGCCATGGTCTGATAGGCCGAGGCCCTGGCGCCCCCGCGGAATTCTTTCAGCAGAAAATAGGCGGTGGTGTCGGTCTGCCGGCTTAAGAGCTTGATCAGAATGGCCCCCTGGCTACGGGTCATATTCTTGAGGTCTTCGGTAAAGTCGGCCTTTATCTTGGACTCTTCTTCTCTGAGATAACGGCGCATTTCCTTTTTGTTGGCCGCTTCCCGGCGCAGGGCGTTGTACTGTTCCATGCGTTCTTTGGCCAATACGGCGTAGGGATAGGTTCGCCTTACGTTATACACCAACCGCAGATAGGCCATCTTTTCCTCTTCGGTAAGCGTCCGGCCGCGAATCTCCACTTCTTTCAGCACATAGGCCGGCACCAGTTCGTTTCGGTGCACTTGCAGGTTGCGCGCCGTATCGCCGCCCGGATGGGGGGCCGAGTAGGCAAGAGGCCGGGAAAAGGCTTTTCCTGCAAGCAGGATTCCTCCGGCAAACAATAGGGTGAAAATGCGTTTCTTCACGATAGGGTCCCTTTTAAAAACGCCTGGCGTTCGGCTGGCGTGAAACGTTCTATCGCGTAGCGCAGCATGGTGCGCGGCATAAGCCTGTAACGCGGAGGTTCGCTTTTCTTTCGGCATCGGGTAAGGTAAAGCTTTTCCTCTTGTTCGCTTACCCGTTTTCCCGCCTCGCGCAACATCCAGCCCGTGGCTTTCCGGATAAGGTCGTGGGGATGTTGCAGCAAAATATCGCCGATGGTGTAGACGGGTTCCGTATCACCGGCTTTTATGAATGCGAAAGTGGCGAGGATGGCTATCCGCTGCGTCCAGAGATGCTGACTGCGGGCATAGTCCTTAAGCGGTTTCCAGTCTTTGGATCGCAGATGCCATTCCCCGACGATCTGCGGAGCGCTCAGATCCACCAAATCCCAATTGTTGACATAGGCGGCATGTTCCATATAGAAACGGTAGAGAGCCTCGGCCTTGGCAGGTTCGGCCTTTTCCATCTCTTTCACCATACACAGCAGCGCGAGCAGACGGCATTCGTGATACGGGTTGCGGATGAGGGCTGTCAGCGTATCGCCGGATTCCCGGAAAAGGGCCTGACGGTATTTTTTTGCCAGGTTCCGCACCTGCGGCACGGTGATTCCGTAAAAGATATCGCCTTCGCCATATTGGCCTTTCCCCGTCTTAAAGAACGATTGCAGAACCGCTTTCTTCTCGGGGCCGTTCGCCCGGGCTAAACTTTCCATCTCGCCTCGGATCTGGCACAGAAGCGGAGAGGAGGAAGAACAAGGTGCAGGTTTCATCTTGATACGGCTTAATCGGTGAAGAACCGTCTCTCCACCATGGGTTTCTTACGTTTCTTATGCGGATCGGGATTACGGGCAATCACATCGGTTTCCAGCCGCCATCGGTTGTTTTCCCATACATAGGCTTGGTATACGCCGCCTTCGGGAATGTAATAGGCGTAATCGTCGGCCATCGACATCTGTTCGGGAACCAGACGGTCGAAAATGATCATGTTGGCCTTTCTCTCGCCCTTTTTGGCGTTGTTGGAAGCGGCACGGTAGCTCTGATAGTCGTAGCGGAGAATCATGCCCGTTTTTTTACCGAAGCGGAAAACCACGCGCTTGATATCGGAATCTTTTCGGCTTCGGTCGGTTTTGTCGCTGCCGGGAATCCGCCCCCGGTTGCTGAAAAGGGAGGCTCCGAACTGCACTTCTCCGTTGGGTTTGATGCTCATTACCTCAATCACGCTCTGCTGGTAGAGTTTCTGTCCTGCATTCCACCCCAGAAACGTGTAATAGGAGCGGTTGCCCGCTTTTTTCTCGATGCAGGCGTAGTAAAAAGCCCCCCACCAGGTTTGGGGCGAACAGGAAATCTGTTCGGGATAGGGCTGGTAAAGCGACATATCCGACATTTCGTACAGCACATAATCTTTTTTGGAAGTTCTTTTTACCTGTAGCAAAGCTTTGTAGGACACCGTGCCGTCTTCATCGGGAATGCCCCAGTTGAGCATGCGGAAACTGTCGTCTTCGGCCTTGAAATAGTTGAGGCTTTTTATCCGTTCAAAGGGAAATGCGGTGTTTTCATAGGCTTCCAGAACGGATTTGGCTGCGGATTGGAAGCTGTCGCTGGCATTCCAGCGGTAATCGGGCGGACAGGTGTAGATTTTGGAGAAGAGCCGGTTCAGCTCAGCTACCTGCGCGGAGATGCTGTCGGAGGAAACGTTTTGCGTCCGGGCAGGCGTTCCTCCCAACATACACAAGCCCATAAGGCATCCGAAAACCCTTAAAAAACAGTGGCGGTGCATAAAATGTTTAAATGCCATGGTTCTGAGCGATATCTACAAATGTAGGAAGAATTTCGGGAAGGATGCCAAAGACAGGCCGGCAACGGGCTTACAAGTTTTTGTGCAAACGCATATATGTCATTTTGGCAATATGTCATTCCCGAAAATCCTTCGTTTATGACAATTTTTCATGAATGTTTTTTCGGCAGGCTTTTTGTGCGGAAAGGTTTTGCCGTTGTTCCAGACAGAACGAAAACGGCCTCGAACTGTAAAAAAATAAAGCTATGACTTTCGATAATTTTACCATCAAAGCGCAGGAAGCCATCCAGAAAGCGGTGGAAGTGGCTTCCTCCCGGCAAAGTCAGGCGGTGGACGATATACATCTGCTCAAGGGGCTTTTGCTGGCCGACGAACATATTCTGCCGTTTCTTTTCAAGAAATCGGGCGTGGATCCGCAGTCTGTTATCCGTGCGGTGGATGCCGGGATAGAGGTGTTGCCCAAGGTGAGCGGTGCCGGTGCTCCCTATTTTACGCCGGCAACCGAACAGATTTTTTTCAAGGCGCAGAACATGCTGAAAACCTTCGGCGACGAATATGTTACTGTCGAAATCCTGCTGCTGGCGATGATGGACCAGAATGCCGGCGCCGCGCGTCTGCTCAAGGAGGCCGGCCTTTCGGAGAATGATCTCAAGGCGGCCGTGCAGGAACTGCGCAAGGGTGCGGGCGCGCATGATCCCAATGCCGAAAGCGCGTATCAGGCACTGAACAAATATGCGCGGGATCTGAACGATATGGCACGCAAGGGTAAACTTGATCCGGTGATAGGCCGCGATGAGGAAATCCGCCGTGTATTGCAGATTCTAAGCCGCCGGACCAAAAACAATCCTTTGCTGATAGGGGAGCCCGGTGTGGGTAAAACCGCCATTGCCGAAGGTCTTGCCCAACGTATTGTAAGCGGGGACGTGGCCGAAGGTCTGAAATCGAAGCGGATTTTTTCGCTCGACATGGGGGCTTTGGTAGCCGGAGCCAAGTATAAGGGAGAGTTTGAGGAACGTCTCAAAAGCGTGGTGAAGGAGGTGATACAGTCGGAGGGTGAAATCATTCTCTTTATCGATGAAATCCACACCTTGGTGGGGGCCGGTGGCGGCGAGGGCGCGATGGATGCGGCCAATATCCTCAAACCTGCGCTGGCAAGGGGTGAACTCCGTGCGGTGGGGGCCACCACTTTGGGCGAATACCAGAAGTATTTCGAAAAAGACAAGGCGCTTGAACGCCGTTTCCAGACCGTTTATGTGGGTGAACCGAGTGTGGAAGACAGCATCTCGATTTTACGCGGTTTAAAGGAACGCTACGAAACCCATCATCATGTGCGGATCAAAGACGAAGCCCTGATTGCGGCCGTAGAGCTTTCGCACCGCTATATCACCGAACGTTTCCTGCCCGACAAAGCCATTGACCTTGTGGACGAGGCGGCTGCCAAACTGCGTCTGGAAATAGACTCGGTACCGGAAAAACTGGATGAGATAGAACGCCGTATCCGTCAGTTGGAAATTGAACGGGAGGCTATCAAGCGGGAAAAGGATTCGGCCAAGCTGAAGGATCTCACGGCTGAAATAGCCAATCTTTCGGTGGAACGCGACGGTATGAAGGCCAAATGGAAAGCCGAAAAACAGACCGTTGACGCCATACAGGCCGAACTTGACGCTATCGAACAATATAAGTTCGAGGCGCAGCAGGCTGAGCGGGCCGGCAACTATGAGAAAGTGGCCGAATTGCGTTACGGGCGCATCAAGGAAGCCGAGAAAAAGCTGGAGGAACTCAAATCCAGGCTGAAGGACGAGCAGAAGGAAGGCTCGATGATCAAGGAAGAAGTGGGCAGCGAGGAGATTGCCGATGTGGTGTCGCGCTGGACGGGTATTCCTTTGAGCCGGATGCTGCAGAGCGAACGTGAAAAGTTGCTGCATATCGAAGAGGAACTCCATAACAGGGTTGTGGGGCAGGATGAGGCGATCCGCGCCATATCCGATGCCATCCGCCGCAGTCGGGCGGGTTTGAGCGATGAAAACCGGCCTATCGGTTCGTTCATCTTCATGGGCACCACCGGTGTGGGTAAAACCGAACTTGCCAAGGCATTGGCCGACTACCTGTTCAATGATGAAAAGGCGATGGTGCGCATCGATATGTCGGAATATCAGGAAAAACATACCGTTTCCCGTCTGGTGGGCGCCCCTCCGGGTTATGTGGGGTATGAGGAAAGCGGGCAGCTGACCCAGGCCGTGCGCCGCAGACCTTATTCGGTGGTGCTTCTCGATGAAATTGAGAAGGCGCATCCCGATGTGTTCAACATCCTTTTGCAGGTGTTGGACGACGGGCGGCTTACCGACAACAAGGGCCGGGTGGCCGACTTTAAAAACACCATCGTCATCATGACCTCCAACTTAGGGGCTTCCTACATACAGCAGGCATTTGCCGAGATGAAGCCCGGCGAGGAGGAAAAGGCCTACGAAAAGAGCAAGGAACAGGTGCTCGACGAGCTTAAGATGCGTATGCGTCCCGAGTTTCTGAACCGTGTGGATGAAATCATCGTGTTCCAGCCTCTCAGCCGGGAGCAGATTTCGGATGTGGTGCGCTTGCAGATGAAGCAGGTGGCGGCGTTGATGGAGAAAAACGGCTATCGTTTCAGTATCAGCGAGCAGGTGTATAAGGATATTTCGCTTCGGGCTTATGATCCGCAGTATGGCGCACGTCCCATCAAGCGGTTTATCCAGCAGCATATCGTGAACGAAATGTCGAAAATGATTCTTGCCGGCGGCGTGGACAAGGGCAAGGAGGTATGCCTGGATGTTTTTGAGGGCAAGTATGTGCTGTATAACAAATAAGCCTATGCGGATTCTTGTCAACACCAACTATTTCAGGGAAACCTTCGCCGATTTTCCCGCCGGCGTGGAAGTGGAATTTGCCCAAGGCAAGCCCTTCTACGGCGTGCGGGAAATGGAAGAGCGGATTGCGCCTTACGGCATCCTGGTGATTCCCAGCCTTTTTCCGGTGTCCAACAGTTTGCTCGACAGGGCATCCAACCTCAAGCTGATATGCAATCTGGGGGCCGGTTTCAACAATGTGGATCTGGCCTATGCTCGCAGCAAGGGTATCCTTGTCTGCAATACGCCCGATGCCGTTACCCAATCTACGGCCGAACTGGCCTTGAATCTGATGCTGACGATTTTGCGTCGCACCTCGGAAATCGACAGGCGCATCCGTTGCGAAAAAGAAACGCTTTGGCAGTACGATAAGCTTACGGCCCGTTGCCTTGCCGGCAGAACTTTGGGTATCGTGGGGATGGGCAAGATAGGCCGTAGGGTAGCCGAGCTGGCATCGGTTTTCGGCACCCGTATCGTCTATCATAATCCGAGAACGGAGGTGCCGGGATACGAGCGCTTGGAATTCAACGAACTGTTGCGCGTTTCAGATCTCGTTTCCCTTCATGTGCCGCTGAATCAGGCAAGCTTCCATCTGATGGGGAGGGCGCAGTTTGACCGCATGAAGTCCGACGCGGTGCTGATAAACGTATCGCGCGGCCCGGTCGTGGATGAACGGGCATTAGTGGAGGCTTTGCAAAGGAAAGCCATCGCAGGTGCGGCCTTGGATGTTTTCGAGAACGAACCGAAAGTGGCGGAGGAACTTTATTCCATGCACAACGTGGTGCTTACCCCCCATATAGGCGGCAACACCTTTGAAAGTCTGTATGCGATGATGTACGATGCGGCGCAGAATGCACGGGCTTTCATAGCCGGCAACCCCGTACACGTGGTTAATTAGCGCCGGGTCTGCGTTGTTCCTTGATGTAGGCCCGGACTTGTTTGCGGTGATCCCACAGAGAGCCGAGAATCAAGGTGATCAGGATAGAGAGGAAAATAGGTCTGAGCAGCCACAGATAGGAATGGTAGTGGGAGATGGAGGGGGCGAAGCCGGAAATGACCGTAAGGGGAGAAACGGCCAGTTCGTAGCGTTGTTGCAGTTTGGCCCGTTCCTGTGTCAGGGGAAGGATCTCTTCGTAATAGAACGTATGTTGGGCGGCCATTCTGGTGATGTCTTCTACCGCAAGGTCTTTGTTTGAAGTGAGGATTCCTGCCATGTACAGGTCTTTTTGCGGAGCGGTTTTCTGCTTTCGGGCATTCTCGACATACTCGATCTTGGTCAGGCTGTCGAGCAGGGCTATCTGACGGTCATAGTTCCGGCAGGTGTATTCCAGTCCGGTTATATAGGAGCGATACAATTTCTGCAAATCGGGATGGTGGTTCAGATAGTGAAGCACCGTATCGGCCATCTTGAGGAAAAAACCGGTATTGTTTCCCCTTGTGGTAAACTCAAGGGCGGCCATGTCGGGAATCTTCACATCTCTGGGAATCCTTTCCAGTATTTCTCCTTTCTGCTTGGATTTCAGTACTTGGCCTTTAGTGTAGCGGTCGGCTTCGAATTTGTTGCTGAAACGGAATGTGTTGGGAATGCCGTTCTGGTCGAGGTCGATGCCTACCCCCATGAAGATGGCATACAGACGGCTGGCGTCTTCGGGCGAGATATTCAGCGTACGGGAGAGGTAGGCCGTGTTTTTTTGCGCGATGGCGGTGTTGAGCTTACCTACAATCTGATCGAAAGTGTAGTTGTCGAATCCATTGCAGTAAAGGGTGGCGTTGCCGGAGCAGCGGTCTTCCGTATCGCGTTGGGACCGGAACCAAAAAAGAAGCGCGATCAGGAACACCAAAAAGAGGAAAAAATAGCGGATATGGAGATTGAATCCCCATACGAAGGCTTTCCCCAACCATTTGCCGAGTTGGATGAACCCTTTCTTGCAGGCCAGGAAAAACGAAGCGATGCCCGAGAGCATGTCGAATTCTCCGTTGGAGGGATGGGTGCTTTCTTTGTTTTCCATGTAAGTACAGGTTAAGCGTAGGGGCAAAAGTAAGGCAAAAACTTGATTCGGTCAACGTCTCCGCTTATTCGGGATGTTCCAGATGCACCAATTCTACCTTGACATCGAAGGTACGCTCTATCCAAAGTTTGGTCTGTTCGGCGCAGTACACCGAGCGGTGTTGGCCTCCGGTGCAACCGAAAGCGATGCTGAGGCTGCTGAAGTTGCGTTCGATATACTTGAGGATGGCCGGTTTGAGCACTTCGGAACAGTTCTGCAGAAAGGCGGCCATTTCGGGATGGGCGGCGAAATATTGCTGTACCTCGGGGTGGCGTCCGGTAATGTTTTTATAGGCGTCCAGACGTCCGGGATTGGGCAGGAAACGGCAATCGAACACGAAACCGCCCCCGTGTTCATCCCGGGCGGGGGGATATCCTTTCCGGAAAGAGAAACTGCAAAGATGTACCACCAGTTCGGCGGAAGCCGGTTTGCTGAAACAAGCCAGGGCGGATGTTTCCAGACGTGCCGTGATCCGTTCTATTTCCGGTAGCGGCAAGGGCAAAAGCCCCGACTGGCGCAGATGGACAAGATTGCGGATGGCATAAGGAACGCTTTGCAGAAAGAGGCTTTTCTTTTCGTGAAAGCCTCTCAGGCCGTAAGCCCCCATGGCCTGCAATATTCTCAGCAGCACACAGGCGTAAAATTCTTTCTTGAAATCGTCCGGAACAAAACCGGAAATCCGTTTGGCGGCCAAGCCGATATAGTCGTTCAGCAACGAGAGCCGGAACGAATCAGGCAAGGCCGCTTTGGCATCGTAGAGCAACGAGGCCAAATCGTAAGCCAGGGGGCCTTTCCTGCCTCCTTGAAAGTCGATGAACCAAGGCCGGTTGTCCTTTATCATGATGTTGCGCGACTGGAAGTCGCGATAGAGGAAATAGCGGTGCGGACCGCGGTTCAGGAATTGGCAGAGGTGGTCGAAATCGGCTTGCAGGGCGGCTTCCGAAAATTCGATACCGCTCAGGCGCAGAAAGAAATACTTGAAATAGTTCAAATCCCACTGCATGGACATGAGGTCGAAATCGGGCACGGGATACACGTACCGATAGTCCAATCCTTTTTCTCCTCCCGAGGTTTGAAACAGGAGGAGTTTGCCGAGCACCTCTTTGTAGTGTTTTTCGATGTGGGTGGGAATGGTGTCCGGCCAGGGATTGGGCAGGAGGGAAAACAGCGTGGTATCGCCCAAGTCTTCTACGAAATAGGTCTTTTTATCAGCGCAGATATGATAAATTTCAGGAACGGGAAGATGGTCGTTCCTGAACTGCCGGGTAAAGGAAAAATAGGCTTCGTTTTCTTGCACCTGGTCGTTTACGGCGGCCAGAAGCGTTTTTCCTTGATACCTTATACGGTAATATTTTCTATGGGATCCCGAAGCGGGCAGCAGTTCCGCGCAATCAGGTTCAAACCCTTTCCATTCCTTAAAGGTTTGCTTTATATCGGTCATGGTTTGGTGCGGCTGTTGGTTTTGTCGAACCCGATAAAGCGGTCGTAACGGCCGCCAGGTTCGCGGTAAAAAACATATACGTAATAATCGTTTTCGGTTTCCTGGCAATTGCCTTCCACATAGGGAATATGCAATTGGCCGTCGGTCCGGCAGGCAAACATGTAGTCGTAGAATCCTTGTTTGAGCGGCAGGCTCAGCGTATAGGCCTTTTGTCCGGGAAGGTAGCTCATGCGGCTTTGTTCATCGCACTGCCAGCCGTTGAATTTGCCAATCACGAAGTATTCCTGCAAGGGCTGGTTTTCGGCTTCCAATACGAAATGGACGTTCACGTATTCGGCTTCCAGATCGGAGTTGTCCATGTTTTCGGCTTTTATCACGAAGTTGCCGTTGATGTCGTCGTTGTCCACATAGGGGGTGTATTCCCGGCTTTTTTGCCGTTCCAGAAGGGCGTTCCATCGCTGACCGGCAACATGTATGCGTTCCACACCCCGTCCGGCATAATTGACAGGACGTATGTCCAGATTCCGGAATTCGTTGAGTCCGTCGAATACCATCTCGGTCTTGTCTTTGAATTCAAAGCGGCTGCCAACTTGAAAAAGCAAAGGCAGGCGGCGTATGCTCAGGGTATTCAGGTTCTGTTGGGCATACACTTGCAGGCATCGGTCGGCTTGCGTGATACGCAGGGGGGATTTGGCCGCATCCACGGTAACGGCCAGCTCCTGTCTGGAACGCCGCCATTCCACACGTGTGGGAACCTTTATTTCGGTGGCGATCTGCAGCGAAGGTTCGCATACCATGAAAGGAATCCGAAGCAACACCTTGTCGGGGGCTTCGGTTCTGAAAATCTCGAAACGGTAGGCTCCCGACAATTTCAGGCTTCGCCCTTTGTCGGGAAATCGGAAACTGTAATGCACGTAATTGGAACGGGTGTTGAACGAAAAATCCACCTCGGTGATATCGGTTTTGTTGATACCGGAGAAGTATTCTATCTCGCGCAAATCCGATACCGAACCGTCGGTGTTGAGCAACACCACCCGATAGCGCAGGCTCATGTCGCGGTCTTGCAGGTCATCGAAACTCACGTTCAGGTAATCTCCGCCCTTTAGGTTGATGATAGGCAGGTTTTCGTAATCTTTGTTGGAGGAAACAGCCTGAACCGAACCGAATCCGGCGGCCGTCTGCGCGTACAGGCCGGAGCATAGGATCATGGCGGCCAACAGGATATGGCCTATCCGCATAGGCAACTTAATGGAAAAATACATAGGCAACCAGAATAGCGGCGATAACGCCTATCAAATCGGCAATCAGTCCGGCCTGTACCGCATAGCGGGTTTTTCGGATGCCCACCGAGCCGAAATAGAGGGCGATAATATAAAACGTGGTGTCGGCCGAACCTTGGAAAATGCAGGACAGACGCCCTACGAAACTGTCGGGGCCGTAATTGTTCATGGCTTCTATCATCATTGCCTTGGCTCCGCTTCCGCTGAGCGGTTTCATAAAGGCGGTGGGTAGGGCACCCGTAAAATCGGTGTTCAGGCCCAAAAGGGCGAAACCCCGTCCCAGTCCTTCCACCAGATAATCCATGGCGCCGGAAGCCCTGAAGACGGCGATTCCCACCAGCATGGCAATCAGATAGGGAATGATTTTGACGGTGGTGGAGAATCCGTCCTTGGCACCGTCGATAAAGGCTTCATACACATTGATGCGTTTGTAGAGTCCGCCGCCGATAAAGGCCGTGATGACCAAGAGCAGGATGCCGTTGCCTGCGATATTGGAAAAGCGGGCCAGCTGTTCGGGCTCAAGCGAGAGGCAATAGACCAGCAGCCCGCCGATGAAGGCCGTGATACCGCCCAGCCATCCCAACACGGTTTTGTTGAAGAGGTTTATCTTTTGCTTGAAGGCCACGTAGAGGATGCCGCCCAAGGTGGAGCAATAGGTGGCGATGAGCAATGGAATGAAGATGTCTGTGGGATTGGCCGCGCCCAGGATGGCCCGTTGTGCCAGTACGGCGATGGGGATGAGGGTGAGTCCGGAAGTGTTGATGGCCAGGAACATGATTTGCGCATTGCTGGCCGTGTCTTTGTCGGGATTGAGTGCCTGCATGCTTTCCATCGCCTTCAGGCCCAGCGGTGTGGCGGCGTTGTCGAGCCCCAGCATATTGGCTGAAAAATTGAGCATCAACTGCCCTGTGGCCGGGTGGTCGGGTGGAATCTCGGGAAAAAGTTTGTGGAAAAAAGGCCCTACGATACGGGAAAGAAAGCGTATGGCACCGGCTTTTTCTCCCACGTTCATCAGCCCCAGCCAAAGGGTCATTACGCCGGCCAAGGGTAGGGCAATGTCGATTACCGCCATTTTTGCCGAGGCAAAGGTGGCATCGATGATGTTTTTGAAAACCTGCGCATCGCCGGTAAAAAGAAAGGAAGCCACCGCCACCGCAAAGGCCACCAGAAAAAATCCGATCCAAATGTAATTGAGGAGCATACGCTTAGTTGCCTTGGAGAGCCAAAGTTAGCGAAAAAACGCTGGAATAGTCAACCGGAATCGGAGAAATAGTTCGTTATATTC
>CAMWNM010000032.1 GCA_947175635.1 uncultured Bacteroidales bacterium
GAATTCGATAAAGCTGTGGGGCCGAAGCCCGAAGGAAAGGAAGCGGATTTTCCCTTCTCAGCCCTCGAACTATTCTATAAACGCCCGGCGGCTCTTGGGCAGCCTGTCCGTCCAGGTGTGTTTCTCGTAGAATGCGCGGTTATTGAAGAGCCAGAGTATTTCGGTGCGGATGTTTTTCTTCAGGCGGGGAACGGCGGCAAAACCGTCGGTGCAGATAATCAGGCCATCGTAGTTCCCCTCTTGGCATACATAATCCATCACGGCCTGGTAGTCGGTGCCGGAACGCCCCAGCACGTTGATTTCCCGGCGGGCTTTCTTGAGTGACATGGGTTCACCCTTGATGGCCGAATCGAATTGTACCACGTCTATCTTTTCAATTCCGTACTTGAAAAAACGGTTGATGATGCCGAAAACCTTACGCAAGGTGTCGGTGGGGACCGAACCACTCACATCCACGGCAACCAGCAGGCGCGTGGAGAAATAATGCCGGCTTCCCATATAGTCGAATCCGTAGCGGCGGCTGGGACGCATACGGGTAAGCCTTCTCCGGGAGCAGAGCAGGGAACTTCTAAAGTTGTTCAACAGCAGACTGGCGTTTATCTGTACAAAAGTCGAGACCAGGATTTTTTCCTTGAGTTGCCCGCTCAGGCTTCCCCAGCAGTGGCTTTCTTCGGCAATCTCGATAAGGCGGTTCACTTCTTCCTGCATCAAAGCGTCTTCTTCCCATAATTCGGCTGC
This sequence comes from uncultured Bacteroidales bacterium, assembly GCA_947175635.1. Lineage (GTDB taxonomy): Bacteria > Bacteroidota > Bacteroidia > Bacteroidales > P3 > Pullibacteroides. The sequence continues at coordinate 739 of CAMWNM010000032.1, forward strand.
CTGTTGCGCTTGCTCTTGGTTTTTATCGGGCTTCTCGGCCGCTGTTTCTCCGCTTTGAAAAGTTTCTTCGTCAGAATCCGAATGGTTTTGGCAGAGCGGCAACAGGCAACGGTAATATTCTTCAAAAGCCGCCGCATAGCCGGGAAAGGGGATGCCGGGAAAATCATCACGGCAAAAGAGCGGAACCTTGGGTTGCGCGCCGTCTTCAAGCACAAGATCGCTGGACCAATAGCAGGCTTCTTTGCGGGCAGGCTGAGGTTGGCGTTGGTAGGGATGCTTGAGTAGGATGCGGATCATTTCCAAGCGCAGGTATTCTTTCAGCTGCGCTTCTTCCAGAGAAGCGATCACTTCGGGATTGTATTCGATGCGTCCTTTGCCTGATCGCAATACGGAGGGAATCTTTTTCCGCCCTACCGGCATGGCTTTCAGACGATGGCTGCAATATACCGAAAACAACAGCGGTTCGGTGAGGAACCATTCTTCGGCAATGGCTTGGAAACGGCTCTCCATCAGAGGGAAAGGATAAATTGGTTCACGGCCTGATAAACTTCGGGCGCCTGTTGCATCATCAGGAGATTGGCATGGGCGTAGCGCACGCTTTCCATCAGGTTGCAGAACTGGGCCATCGCTTCCCGGTAGCCTTTTTCCGTCATCCAGTTGACGTAGGCGCTGAGGTTCTTGCGCATGGTGTCTGAGAAATCCCCGTCGGGCAGACGGTCTAAATAGCGGAAGATGCTTTCGTTCAGAACCGAGAGTTCGGCGATGCGGTATTGGGATGCCTGTTGCTGCACGGACGCGAAGTCCTGGAGAACCTCCTTGGCATTCAACACCCTTCTTTCCGAGAAACTTTCAAAGAACCGGGCTGCCGCTTTGGCTCCCACCACGCCGGCCACGGCTTTCTTGGCCGTATCGTCAATGGAGCCGATGTTTTCCAGCAAGGCCGAGACCCTTTCCCAGGCACGGCGGTCGGGGGTCTTCTCCAACCCGGAATCCAAGGTGCGGAGCATGTCTCCGTCCAAGTAATCGCGGTTGCTGTCGATAAAGCTTCTGACTCGTTCGTCAATGCCTTTTTCTTGCGCCCACAAGAGCCATTCATCCACGGTGGGTTTAAAATGATAGATATTGAAACGCGATACCAGCGCAGGGTCCAGGTCGGTCAATTGGTATTCATCCCCTTCGTTCACAGCGGAGATGATGCGGCTGCCTTCGGGCAGGGAACGCCCGGCCAGTTTGCGGTTCAGCGCCAGATCCATGATGGTTTGCAGGATTTCGGGCCGGGCGCGGTTCAGTTCATCCAAAAACAGCACAATCGGCCTTCCGTCTAAAGGAAACCAATAGGGGGGCATGAACTCGGTCTTGCCGGTTTTCTCATTTTTGTTGGGGATGCCGATCAAGTCGCCGGGATCGCTCATCTGCCCCAGAAACAGGGAAACCACTTTTTGGTGAAGGTTATGGAAATGGTTCTCAAGTATCTGCGACTTGCCGATACCGTGACGGCCAACCAGCATGATGTTTTGCCAATCGGGTGTGAAAGCCAGTATGTGTTTGAGTTCTTCGGTGTTGATGCTGACGGCCATGGTTTTATACGGGTTCTAAAATGTTATTCTATTTGTTCGGACTTGTTTCGGCTACAAAAGCGGCATTGTTCCAGAAATCTGTGTCGGAGAGGTTCACGCGGAGCGGGCTTTGCCTTAAGGCGTTTTCAAAATGGACGATGGTGGCGTGGATTTTATCCGGAATTTCTTGAAAACGTTCGTAGGGAAGCGGAATCTCCAATGTTTTTCCCGCCATCAGCCTTACATAGAGAACCGCTTCGGTCTGTCCGGTTTTCAGATAGGTATGATAGGGGCTGTCTTTGAAGAGCTGCGGCAATATCAAATGGATGTTCGCCAAGGCGATTTTCTTTATCTTCTGACGTTTTGCTTCTTCTTTGGCCGTTTCTTGAAATACATGTACCAACTTTGCCAATGCCTCTTGATAGCGCGGATAATGTTGCATGTAGGCTTTGAGCAAGTCCACCACAGAGGCGGGTTCGGAGCCGGTAAGCAACACCGGTTCGCGGGCCTGCTGTATGCTCATTTCCATCGATTGGATACCATCGTTCTGCACAATGGTGATGTCGCCCGTCTGGCAAAGATGCAGGCGGAGGGTAGGGCATTGGCTTCCGAAAAAACTCCGGGTGCTGGTCTTCTCCACCTTATCGGATTCGATGCCGGCCTGCAAAAGGATGTTGTAGAGGGTGTCGATGGTAAAGGCCGGGGCCCCGTAACGTAAAATATTCTTCAGCAGGGCTACTTTCTGTGTCCAAAAATCGGCCCTGATTTCTGTTTCGTTCTTCATGTGGGCAAGAGGCGAAAAAGAAGGGGCTAACAATCCAGTTCGTCGCTGTTGAACTGAAAGGGCAGCAGACTTTCGATACTGTTGAACACTGCTATTTTCCCCGAAGAGCCACGCAGAATAACCCGGATGGGTTCCTTGAACTTATGTTCGTATTCCAGAATGGACTGGCGGCAGGCACCGCAGGGGGCAATGGGGTGGTCAACGTTTTTGTTGGCCGATACGGTAATGGCAAGCGCTTCTATCGGCTGGTCGGGATGATTGGCCGCGGCCGAGAAAACGGCCACACGTTCGGCGCACAGACCGGAAGGGTAGGCGGCGTTTTCCTGATTGCTGCCTGTTATCACCTTACCGTTTTTCAGACGTAAGGCCGCCCCTACCTTAAAATGGGAGTAGGGGGCATATGCCGTCTGTGCCATCTGTGCGGCTTTTGCCAAAAGCTCCTTGTCGGCTTGCGGCAAATCCTGAGGGCTGTATTCGAGATAGTTTATTTTCAGTTCTTTTTCCATAGGATAAGGAAATTATCGCCTGTTTTTAAAAAAATCGGAGAGCAGTTGCGCGCATTCGTTTTCCAATACACCGCCGTAAACTTCCGTTTTCGGGTGAAAGAGGTTGATGCCGGTGCGTCGGCATCCGCGTTTGGGGTCGGAGGCCCCATAAACCACGCGGCTTATCTGAGACCAATAGAGCGCTCCTGCGCACATCACGCAGGGTTCCAAAGTAACATAGAGGGTACAGTCGGAAAGGTATTTGCCGCCTATGGCGTTGCAAGCGGTCGTGATGGCCTGCATTTCGGCATGGGCGGTAGCATCGGTGAGTTTTTCGGTGTAGTTGCAGGCTTTAGCCAAAATCTTGTTCTTCCACACAATAACAGCCCCCACCGGTACTTCGCCCTCTTCAAAGGCTTGCTGCGCTTGCTTCAGTGCCTCGCGCATAAAGAAAATGTCTTGCGGGTTTTGATTTTGTCCTGCCATATAGGTCGGAAAAAAGTCTGTAAAGTTATTAAATTTTCATATTCCGGAGTCAGGGAGACGGAGGGGGCTTGTCTTCTTCCGCGAAACGGGCTGTCTTGACACATGGCATCCCGTTGCCGCCTTTCCCTTCATGGCTGCCAGGCCATGGGAGACTGAGATTGTTCCGGTTCCCTGATGGATACCTCGGGTTTACCGGACAACGGCGCTACCGCTTCGTTAAAGAAGTAGGTAGCCGGTCTCCTCAACAAACCGGGCTGTGGATTTCCATAGCCCGTATAATCGCCAAAACGAAATGTCCGCGATTCCAAAACGAAACATCCAAAATAACAGCTATGGATAAACAAAGCGGCCGGAAAGAAACCCTTTCCGGCCGCCTGTCATTTTAAAGAGAAGTGATTTAAAAACCGGTTAAACGGTGTTTAGTTGAGACCCAACCTTACCAACTCGCGGTATTCCTCACCAGTGCAGGTGTAGATGGTGTAATCGTTATTAAAGATTTCCATCATCTCGGAAAATCGTTTTTCTTTAAGCAGTTGCAACAACCTGATACGGTTGGATTTTGCCATATTGTTGGGAATATATCCAAGGGTATCCCTGCGATAATAGGGCCAGCGAACATGCAGCGAATCGCCGAGTATCAGCGGACTCCTATACTGTCTTAGTACGGTGTCGTAAAGGCCTTCGAATACAGAATTGTTCCGGCTGATCAGCCAACCAATCCTTTCATACCCAGGCATACCGTATCCGTTCTCATCCACATATGGCATATATATGATGACAGCATCATTCGAAAAGGAAAAAGTATGGTTGATAGTATCCCTTTGGAAAAACTTACCATCCCCCAATACTGTTTCCTGGTATTCGATATATCCCATGTCGCCAACAGAATCCTGTTCTCCAACCATAAAATAGGAGTAGCACGCTAACCGATGAACGGAAACACTGTCTCCTATAATACCAATATCTGGACTCTTGCTGTTGTTGCTTTTTTTAGACTGGATGTCCATTTTACAGATGGCACTCCACAATATGCGGGGGTCTTCACCGGAACTTTCCGGGTTGCAGGAGGAAAACATCGCCAGAAACATCAAGCAAAATAATCCTTTGTAGCGTACAACTTCTTTTTTCATAGCATTATCGTTTTTTGTTAGTTGTTAAAATAACCACAAGCAAATATAGGTATATTTTTTACGCTGTTTCTATCAGAACCAGCATACCTGAATTTGCCAAAGTGGCGGTATTGGTTCCAGCTTTATAAAGGACTACATTGATGGATTGCTGCCCCGCACACCTTCCACCGACAGAGCCTGTATATCCGATACCAGGGATAATGATTGCATAATATGCTTTTGAAGAGTTCCCTCCGTTTAAGGTAACCTTATAACAGTCAACAGTTTTGTTCGTTACAGGGTCTGTGGTTGAATTTTTTTCACAGGTAATAGTCATCCCATACGAAGAATACAGTCCACCGGACGAATTGAATTGATAGAGACCAACAATTCGCATATTCATCAGATTGTTCAGGTTGGCCTTGTCGGTTTTCGACATAAGCCCCGGTTGGGTGGTGGAGGCGTTGGGGATGGACAGGCTGTGCTTGTGGTCGCCGCGCGCCACGGTGTTACTGGTTCCGAGCGAATTGAGGTAACTTCCGCTGTTGGAGGCCCCGGTCTGATAGAAGCCATCGGTAGTGGAGGGTATGGAGCTAACGCCGGAAGTCGTGGCGAAGGCGGGGTTGACCTGGGCGCCGGCTTCGATGGCATCGAGCTTGGTCTTGTCGGCGGCGGACATGAAACCGGCGGCGGAAGAGGAGGCCGTATTGGAGGCAGGACTTGCCCAGGCGGCGGTTCCGGCGGTACTGTACTTCAGATATTGTCCCGATGAGCCGCCCGCGGGAATATGTTTGTTGCCCGCAGTGGTCGGGTGGATGTACACGGTGTCCTCTCCGGGAATGCCCAAAGCGGTGATGTCAGATTTGGCCACGGCGACCGATCCGGTTACGTGGCCGTTGGCATCGGTGGTTATCTTGTACAGATCGGATTTCTTGGCACCGGCGGCACTGGAGGGGTGGGTATAATTGTTGGCATTATTGGCTATATTATTCAACTTATTTTTAAATGCCGTAGTAAAATCTTCTGTCGATAATCCTTTGCCGTTGACTTTGTCCACCTTATTGTTGAAGGCTGTATTTAAGGTTTCTTCGAAATCGCTTTGCGCCACCTTGTCCTTGAAAGCGAGTTTGCCGAGGGCGGCGAACCACCTGCGTATTTTTCCAAAGAGTTCTTTCAACGTTGAACCTGCCTCGAGGTTGCCCGGTTCTTCAGCCGTATCTTCAACAAAGGATGCCACCTTTACGTTTGCGGCGTCGCCTCCTTCGCGGTCGAGTTTCCGCGTGATGCCCATCGCGTCCACCAGCCGGGGGCCGCCCTCGGCCGTGATCGTAAGCGGACAGTTATCCTCCGCCTCCCCGCGCACCGTGGTCTCGCGGGCCGTGTACTGGTAGGCGATGACCTTGCTGCCCCCGTCCATGTACACCCGTTCCTCGGGCCGGCACTCCAGGGTGAGGTATACCGGCAGGGTATGGGCCGGGCAGCCTCCGAAGCGGGCTATCTTCACGCATTCCCGCACCTTGTCCGGCCCCATCTTCCACAGGGCCACCAGCCCCGGCTCGATCCGGTTCTCCTCCCTGTTCAGCCCGCACCCCTGGAGGATGCAGGGCGCGTAGGGTTCCACCAACCGCTGGATCGCCTCCAGCGGCTCTCCCTGCAGTTCGATCAGGTCGTCCCCCGCCCAGCGGCGGACGCCGTAGTCTTGAAAATGTTCTTTCATTGTCTTGTGATTTTTTTTGTTTCTCCGGCAAAAGTATCCCCGCCCGAATTCGCCTGCAAAAATTGTGTCCATTTTGGACATTATTTTTTTACTTCCCGCTCCTGCCGCGCATGTTGGCATCACCCTGCACCACGCCACCGTAGGGCTGCGCACCCTGTTTTCTTGTTCATCATCGTGTACGGGCTATCCGGTCCATAACCGATAACTTCATTGCCGCAGAAGCGGATTTTCCGATGCGGAGAGCTATGGAAATTTCGGCCGAGGCCATGCGTGTCCGGGTCGGGGCTCCGAATTTTTCAAAATGGATATACCTTTGCGATATGAAATCCAGACTCATCCTCATAAGCTTGGTGCTGATTCCTGCGGTTTTGGTCAGCTCCGCTTTCGCACAGCGAAACAATCCCCTTGGCAAGGACGTAGAAGATTTTATGGAGAAGTTAACGCCGTATTTTCTCTCCGACCCCAATCTGGACAGGGAAACCAAAAGCGAAATTGAGAAACAATCAACCGCCTATCTTGCTTTTTATCAAAGTCTGCCTGCATCCTTACAGGAAAAGATAGCCGAAATAGGCCGTCAGTCGTATGCGGCCCGCTTACGGGCGTATCCCGAGTTTTGGCAGTTTCTGCAGCTGCAGCAGAAGATGCACGGGGATTATACAGGCTCTCAGCAAGCCTGGCTGGATGCCCTTCTGCAGATGCTCAAAAAAAGCCGTCCGCGGCATTTCCAAACCTTGGTGGAGGCCACCGACGCTTTGTTGCGGAACAGGCAGCTCTACAAGAGCAACGCCGCCTTTTGGCGGGTGTCGAATACCGATTTCACCTTTAGGAAAGAACCGGAACCGGCTTTTTATTTTTCCGATATAAACCTCAGTTGCCATGCCTACCAAGACAGTATGTTCATTTACGGCACATCCGGGGTGTATTATCCTATGAACGACCGTTTTGAGGGAAAGGGGGGCGATGCCTATTGGCCCAGGGCGGGTTTCAGTCCCGACAGTTGCCGCACCCGCTTGCTGCATTATACGATAAACTTGCATCAGGGCAGCTATGAGGCTTCGGAAGCTGAATTACTGAATCTGCATGTATTTCCCCAGCCGTTGCGCGGCCGCTTTACAGACCGTCTGACAACGGGCAGGCAGGGCAATTATCCCCAATTTGTTTCGGAGAGCGCCGCGCTGTCTATCAACAATATTTTTCCGGGTGTGGATATCGTGGGGCCTTTTGTACAGCAGGGTTCCAAGACCCATTTCGGTTCGGGCGACCGTCAGGCGGTGCTGTATGTAAGGGAGGATGATTGGCTGCGGGCGAAAATCCAAACGAGCCGTTGTATAGTGGAACGCGGGCAGATTTCAGCCTCCGAGGCCTATTGGGTAATGTATCTTGAAAACGACTCTCTCTACAATCCGGCCGTTTCGGTGCGCTTTGACGCCAAAACCCGTGTGATGCACGTGGGACAGGTGGAGAAATACGGATTGGATGTTCCCTATATCGACACCTACCATCAGTTAAGGATGGATTTCGAGTCGATGCGTTGGTATATAGACCGTAAGAAAGTGGAGATAGGGCTGTTGAATGTGCCCGGCCGTGTAGGGGTGGTAAGCTTCAAGTCTTTGAACCTGTATTCCCGTGAAGAGTTGGGCCGTATGCTCTTGGGCGTGGACAACAATCCCCTTTACGCATTGGCGGCGGTGGCCAAACGGGAGCGGAAAAAAGAACTTCCGCTCGACAAAGTGGCTTCCGCGCTCAATCTTTCCGGCACGCAGGCCTTGGCGATGTTGCGTTATCCTGTGGCTTTCGGATTTGTGAGCTATGATCCGGTTAAGAAAACGGTGTTGCTGCTGCCGCAGTTGTTCCATAATCTGGAGGTGTCGGCTGGGAAGGCCGACAGCGACGACATTGAATTCAATACAAGCGAAAACGGTATCATAAAGGCGGTTTTGCGGCTCGATAGCCTCGATATCCGTATGACGGGCGTATCGTATGTGAACCTTAGCGAGAAACAGAATGTATATCTGAAACCGCTCGATTCGGTGGTGGAGATTTTCAAGAACCGCGACTTTCATTTCGATGGGCTTCTCCACGCGGGAACCTTTAATTTTACGGTACGTGGGGCTTGTTTTTACTATGATGATTTCAAGGTGGATATAGCCGATGTGGAGCGGCTCGGGCTTGAGGTGATACGGATGGAAGACGGCGAGGAAAAGCGGCATCCGGTTTCATCCCTGATTCGGTCGCTGTCGGGTACGGTGTATATCGATGATCCGGGCAACAAGGGCGGTCGCAAGAATTTTGACCGGTATCCGGTTTTTGAAAGCACGCAACCGTCTTATGTGTATTATGACGATGCCGATATTCAAAACGGGGCCTACACGCCGGATTCTTTCTATTTCAAGGTAGATCCGTTCAGAATGGAACGGCTTTATACGATAGATATGGACAGCATCCGTTTCAAGGGAACGTTGGTGTCTGCCGGTATCTTTCCCGATATAGAAGAGGCTTTGGTGATACGTCCCGACTATTCGCTGGGATTCCAAACCTCCTCGCCTCAAAACGGCTGGCCTGCTTATCAGGGAAAAGCCCTATATACAGGCGAAGTGTCGCTCGACCGCAGGGGCTTGCGCGGCAAGGGTGATTTTGATTACCTCACCTCCCGCGCCTCGTCTCCCGTGCTCACCTTCCTGCCGTCCCGCATGTTTATGAAGGCCAAGGAATTCCGGTTGAAACAGGCAGTTTCCGCCACAGTTTCTTACCCAGACATAGACGCGGGGAGCGTAAACTGCACCTTCGAGAAAAGTTCAGGACTATATACCGTCGCTTCGATCAAAGACTCCTTGTTGCGCTGTTTTTCCGAGCCATGGCTGCTTTCGGGAAAATATACCTTCTCGGCTTCGCTTTCTTCGGCTAAAGGAACTTTTATCAAACGGAATGAGGCGCGTCTGTCATCAGCTCATTTTGAAGTGCGTACCAATACGTTTTCATCCGATTCCGGTGATTTCAGGCTGACGGCGGGCGGCAGCAACCATTTCCTGTATTCGGCCCCGCATGCGATGCAGGTGGACTTAAAGGCGAAGCATGCCTCCTTTCAAGCACCGGACGGACACTCTCCGCTGTCTTTCGGATTGAACCAATACGAGGGGAAAGCCGCTTCTTTGGAATGGGATATGGACGCCAAGACAGTGGCGATGACCCATGGCAATGCCGCCACCGCCGAAAAACAGGCCGGATTGGACACGATGGCTCCGGGGGCGCTATATACATGCGCGTTGCCGGGCGAAAATTTTGTCTCCACACGTCGTGCGCAGGACGGCTTGAATTTCAACGCCACGCAATCCACGCTTTTCTATGCGGATACCCTTTTGCAATTCAACGGGGTAAAGCGGGTATTGGTGGCCGATGCCTTGTTTGTACCGGATGAGGAACGGGTGGAAATAGAGCCCTCGGGGCAGGTGCGGCCGTTGGCCAATGCCGAGCTGTTTTTCGGCGACAGAAACCGTTTGCATGCTTTTCATCAGGTGCGGGCCAATGTCCTCTCCGCACGGCAGTACCGTGCATCGGGCATGTTCGATTACAATGCCCCTGAGATAGAACCGCAGCATGTGTGGTTTGCCGGCATCCGGCCTTCTTCCGAAGGTTATTCGCAGGCGGCGGCGCGTATTTCGGCCGATTCGGGCGCATTGATGCTCAACGAAGCCTTTCAGTTTATCGGCAAAATCAATCTGGATGCCCAGCAGACTTATCCCTATTTTTCCGGTAGCGTGCGTATGGTATATGCCTGCAATTTCGAGGGGAAAGGGGCCGGGGCTGTAACCGCGCCCACCCAGACACGGCAGGAAGAGCCGAACTACGATGAGTTTGAATATTCCGAAGCGGAAGAGGGCGAGGAGGCGGAACCTTCCGTAAAAGAGCAGAGAGATCCGGCCGGCGAATGGGATGCCGTCTGGGAAGATGCAGGGAAGGATGAACCGCAGAAAGCGGAAACATCCAAAAAAGGCAGGAAGAAAGGCGTTGAAGAAGAAATACCTTCCGAAGAAGCAAGTCATCTTAAGCCGGGCAATCCTTTTCTGGCAGACGGTATTCAGTTCGCCAGCCTGATTAATCCCGATTCGGTCCTGATTCCCGTAACGGACAAGACCCGTTCCACAGTGGGACGGCTGTTGGGGTGCGGTTTCTATACCCAATCCCGTTCCGGTATTCCCCGTTTCCTGTTTATGTCGCATAAGGTGAGCACCGACTTGCCGAATATCGCGCTGACGGGCTGGTTGAATTTTTCGCATGATCAACAGGCTTACCGGATGTTCGACAGCACAGGGCGGGAGGCGCTTTCGGTCAATGTCCGCACGTGTTTTGCCAAAGCTTTCGGTGCGGTTGACCTGAGGCTCAACACCTACGAATTCCATCCTTTCCTATACGGAGATATGATGACCGATGCCGACAGAGGGGAGATAAGTGTCCGGGGGCTGGGTATCTTCGACTTCTATCTTACCTCCGAGGTTCAAAAACAGATAGCGGGCATTCTCAATGGCAATCCGCAGCTGGAACGTGCCGAGATAACCAAGAGGAAAGGGGTGGCCGCTTATCTGGAGGAAAAGTCGGGCCGCAGGGTGGTGGAACGAATGAAGGAAGATGTGGCCGTTACAGGTGTCATGACCCGTATTCCGGAGGCTTTGAGCCAATCGTTGGTGTTTTCGGATCTTGCGCTGGAATGGGAACCCGCCCGCAAGGCATACATAGGTTCGGGAAAGGCCGAACTGCTGGCCGTTGGCGGAACGCCGGTAAACAAGAAATTGAAAGTGTTTGTAAGCCTGCGCAAGACCCGCAAGGGAGACGTGGCCGATATTTACATGGAAGCCGCGCCGAATGCGTGGTTCTATTTCAGCTACACCAATCACTATATGCAGCTGGTTACATCCAGCGAGCAGCTGAACAACCATATCATGCAACTCAAAGGCAGAAGCCGGAAAAAGGGCAGATATGAGTTCTATTTGTCCACAATGTCGAAAAGAAATACTTTTGTAAATGGCTTCATGATGCGGGAATAGCCTGCGAAGCCTGTTTAACATCAGCGCATTATGTATTTACTGATAGTAGGAGTGGCGGTTGCCTATCTGATAGGCAGTTTTTCTTCGGCCGTGTGGATTGGCCGTTGGTTTTTCAATAAGGATGTACGTCAATACGGCAGCCATAATGCCGGCACCACCAATACCATACGGGTATTGGGACTGGCGCCCGGCATCGTGGTGTTGATTATCGATGCCTTCAAGGGTTGGCTGGCGGTAAAGATGGATTTTATCTTCATTCCGGAATCCATGCTTCAGTATAGGGTGTATTTCGATGTGGTTCTGGCTATTGCGGTATTGCTGGGGCACGTGTTCCCGCTTTATACAGGATTTAAGGGCGGCAAAGGCGTGGCCACGCTTCTGGGGGTGGTGATGGCTGTTTATCCCGAGGCGTTCGTGGCGGCCCTGCTGATTTTCGCCGTTATCTTTATCTTGACCCGTTATGTGTCTCTGGCCTCGATAGTGTCGGCCGCCGCCTTTCCGTTTCTGGAAATTTTCCTGTTCAGGCAGACGGAACCCACTTTGCGCTATTTCTCCATTTTTATCGGCCTTTTCATTTTGATAACCCATCGCAAGAATATCGGCCGTTTGCTACACGGCAAGGAATCCAAACTGAGATTGAAGCATGGAAAGGAGTCGGCAGGGGAGATGCCGGAACTGAACGCGGCCGTCACGCCGCAAGAAGGTATCGAACGCCTGATAAAGATTCTGGAACGTCTGCGCGTAGGCTGTCCTTGGGACAGGAAGCAGACCTTTGAAACCTTGCGGACCCTTACCGTTGAGGAAACCTTTGAACTTTCGGACGCCCTGGTTGCCAAGAACGATGCGGCCATTAAAGAAGAACTGGGGGATGTGCTGCTGCATATCGCTTTTTATGCCCAGATCGGCAAGGAAGAGAACCGTTTCGACTTTACAGACGTCTGCAACGGTATCTGTGAAAAACTGATTCGCCGTCATCCCCATATCTTTGCCGACGTACAGGCCGATACCGACGAGGAGGTGAAGAAGAACTGGGAAGCCATCAAACTCAAGGAAGGCAGGAAGCACTCCGTTCTGAGCGGTGTTCCCTCTTCGATGCCTGCCATGATAAAGGCGTTCCGTATCCAAGACAAGGCCAAGGGTGTGGGATTCGATTGGGAAAACGCAGAACAGGTATGGGCGAAGGTAGGGGAGGAACTGAACGAACTGAGGGAAGAGGTAAAGAAAACACAAGAGATGGCCGCCTCTTCCGAAGCCGCTTTGGCCGCCCAAAAAACGAAAACCATGGCTGAATTGGGCGATGTTTTCTTCGCCCTTATCAACTACGCCCGTTTCATCGGTCTCAATCCCGAGGATGCCTTGGAACACACCAACCGTAAGTTTATCCGCCGCTTTTCCTATATGGAAGAGCAAACCATACAAAAAGGCAAGTCTTTGCACGATATGAGCTTGGACGAGATGAATGTTTATTGGGAAGAAGCTAAAAAGAAGGAATTATGAATTCGGCAAGGGTATGCATGATTTCGGGCGCGTCTTCCGGCATCGGGAAGGCCTTGGCCTTGGAGATGTTGCGGCGCGGCTACAGGGTTTCTCTTTCGGCCCGCCGTCCGGAAGTTATTCACGAATACCTGTCCGTTGCGCTTTCTGAACAAGAAAGACAGGCCCGCTGCTTCGTGTGCCGCACCGATGTTACGCAGGAGACCGACTGCGCCCGATGGGTGGAGGAAACGGTAAGTAGATTCGGCAGGATAGATGTTTTGATCAATAATGCCGGCTTATCGATGCGCGCGCTTTTTGCGGAGTGCAGGATGGATGTGTTGCAACGTTTGATGGATACCAATTTCTGGGGCACGGTCTATTGCTCCTATCACGCCTTGCCGTATCTCTTGCAAGGGAAGGGATCGGTGGTGGGCATTTCTTCCATCGCCGGGTATCAGGCCTTGCCGGGACGTTCGGCCTATTCGGCGTCTAAAGCGGCCATACAGCAATTATTGGGCGCCATCCGGGTGGAAAACCGCAAGAAAGGATTGCACGTGATGATTGCCTGTCCCGGTTTTACCGCCTCTCACGTAAGAGAAAACGCGTTGGATAAAAACGGTTGCCCGCAAGGGAAGACGCCTCGCGACGAAAGCAAGATGATGACCGCCGAACGCGTGGCCTACCTTATAGCCAGAGGCATTGAACATCGCCGCCGTTCTTTGTTCCTCACCCCCTTGGGCAAGATTACGGTATTGGTGCAGAAGTTCTGGCCGTGGCTTACCGAGGCGGTGGCATATTCGTATATGTCGAAAGAGCCCGGTTCATCCTTTAAATAAATCGTGTATGAATGAGCAATGCAGTGGGCTGCAGGTAAAGTGCATGCCGGTGAATCCGATAGAAATGAACCTCTATCTGGTGTATGAAAAGAACGGGGAAGGGGTGCTGATAGATCCGGGTTGCTGTTTTCCGGACGAGTTTGAACGTCTTTTTCAATTCGTGGCGCATGAAAATATACGGTTGAAACATGTTTTGCTCACGCATCCGCATTTCGACCATTTCTGGGGTGCGGCCCGGATATGCCGGCACTACGGTTTGCCTTTGCAGATGCATGCCAAGGCGGTGGATTTGATGGAAAGGGCATCGTTGGGTGCGGTGTCTTTCGGTTTGGAAGCGGTAGAAAATCCGCCGCATACGGAGGCTTTCACCTCCAACCGGATAGAATGGGCCGGACATACGCTGGAAATCCGTTATACTCCCGGTCATAGCGAGGGCAGTGTGTGTTACGTGATACCCGAGATACAAACCGTTTTTAGCGGAGATGTGCTCTTTAACGGCAGCATCGGCCGGACGGATCTGCCCACGGGCGATTTGGATTTATTGCGTAAAAGCATCTTCGAACAATTGTTTGTGTTGGACGAGAACTATACGGTGCGTCCCGGGCATGGCGGTCGGACCACTATCGGCTACGAGCGTTACCATAATCCTTTTCTATAAAAACGGCCTTGCCTTGATGCCATATGGATCCGGTTGCGATAAAAACGGACGATTACGTTTGGGTAGATGTTCGGACCCCTTCGGAATACAGTCGCGGACACGTGCCGGGCGCGTATAATCTGCCCTTGTTTACCGACGGGGAACGTGCCGAAGTAGGTACCGTTTATGCCCGCCAAGGTAAAAATGCAGCCATAGAGCGTGGTTTGGAGCTTACCGGCGGGCGTTTGGCCGATATGTTGCGGCAGGGAAAGGCGCTTTCGGAGAAAGGCCGTCTGATGCTCTATTGCTGGCGTGGCGGGATGCGCAGTGCCAGTGTGGCCTGGCTTTTACGGTTGCAGAACATCGATCTTGAGGTGTTTCCCGGTGGTTATCGGGCCTATCGGAATGCCTTCGAGTCGCTTTTACGGCAACCCTGGCGGTTTATCGTATTGGGCGGCCCGACGCTCTGCGGCAAAACGGAAATATTGCATCGGTTGGTGCAAAACGGCGAACAAGTGCTGGATCTGGAAGGAATGGCGCACCACAAAGGATCGGCTTTCGGGGCCCTCGGTCAGCAACCGCAGCCCGGCAACGAAACGTTTTCGAATCTGCTGCATGTCCAGATGGAACGTTTTTCGCTCCAACGCCCCGTTTGGTGCGAGGACGAAAGTCTCAATCTCGGAAAAGTGGTGCTGCCCCTCAGTTTCCATGCGCTTTTATCCGCCGCGCCCCTGGTCTGGATAGAACGTCCGCTTGAAGCGCGTATTGCCCGTGGCATGAAAGAATACGGCCAGATGCCGCCGCAACTTCTGTCGGCTTGTCTGGCCAAACTGCAAAGACGTATGGGCGGCGACCGGGTGCGGGAGGGAATAGCCGCCATAGAGAAAGGAAATATTGCCCAGGCATTGGAGAATACATTGGCCTACTACGACAAAACCTATCTTTTTGCCTGGCGGAAACGGCCGGGGAAAACGGTACACCGTATGTTCTGTACAGAAGGAACCGATGAAATCTGCCGGGAACTCATGCTGTTTTCCTCCGGCTTCATGCAAACAAATCAAACAGTGATATGCCAACCGTAGATGTTCGCGGGCTTTCTTGTCCCGCGCCTTTGATTAAGACAAAACAGGCCATTTCCCAAGCTGTAGCCGGCACGCCCATACAGGTGGTGGGCGATGGGGAGATTCCGTTGGGAAACCTTAAAAACTATCTTACCGAATTGGGTATCGCATTCAAGGAAATGAAAGTGGACAATCAGGAGTGGGTGCTTTCGTTCGTGACGGGTGCCGGTTCGGAAACACCGGCGGTGGAGCGAACCCGGGCCGAAGATTTCTGCCATCTTGCACCGGCGAAGGCCGAGGAAGCGTCGGGACGTTATGTGGTGGCCGTATCTTCGCTTTGTATGGGCAGGGGCGATGAACGGTTGGGGGCGCTGCTCTTGAAGGCTTTTCTGAATGTTTTGCCCGAATTGGAGGATTTGCCCCAGGCCATCTGTTTTTACAACGAAGGCGTAAAGCTTGCCTGCCAGGATTCTCCCGTACTTGAATCGCTTAGGACTTTGCAGGAAAAAGGCGTTTCTTTGGTGGTTTGCGGCACTTGTGTGGAATTTTACGGGTTGCAGGAGCAGCTGGCGGCGGGCAAAATCAGCAATATGTATCATATCGCAACGTTGCTTTCACGTTCTTTTAAAGTGATTTATCCCTGATGCGAAAAGCCTTGTTCGGCAGTGCCGTGATTTTGATAAGGGCTGAAGAAATCGCGTTGAAAGCGGGTGTGTGCTGTCAGCTTAAAACGGTTTTAGGGCCGCCGGAGACGCCTTGCGGTATGAAGTTGGTGTTTGCCGGTCAGGATGAAGCCTGCTTGCGGCAGCTGTGGGAAGCGGCCGGCATAGCCTTTAAGATAAGCGATGATGGAATTTGATCTTTTGTCTGTGTGTCAAACCGGAGGATGTTCGGCCAAGTTGCCGGCGGGACTGTTGGATAGCCTGCTTTCCGATATTCCGCTCTTGCATCATCCCGATATCCTGGTGGACATAGCGACCCATGATGATGCGGGCGTGTATCGGCTTAACGACACGACGGCCTTGATCGTTACCACCGATTTTTTTCCGCCGCTCTGTTCCTCTGCCCGCACCTTTGGCCGCATTGCCGCCTGCAATGCGTTGAGCGATGTGTATGCCATGGGCGGGAAGCCTCTGCTTACGCTCAACCTCAGTATGTTTCCGGCCGAAGGGATTCCGTTGGAAGTGTTGCACGATATTTTGCTGGGCGGGCAGGAAATGGTGAATGAAGCGGGGGCTTTCACCATGGGTGGTCATACGATTGTGGATGCCGTGCCCAAATATGGTCTGGCTGTGGTGGGTATGGTGGAGCCGGATAGGCTGGTAAGCAATGCCGCCGCACGGGCCGGCGATGTGTTGGTGCTTACCAAAGCCCTTGGGGCGGGTGTGCTGTTGGCCGCCCATCGTTTGGGATTGGCGGATGAAGATACCTATCGGGCGGCTTTGGACCAGATGTGCGTGCTGAATGCGAAAGGTGCCGAAGTGATGCGGAAATACGGCATAAGGTGCGCTACCGATATCACCGGCTTCGGCTTGATGGGACATGCCTGCAAGATGGCGGCTGCCTCCGGCAAGCAATTGCGTATCCACACGGGACTTTTGCCCGTTTTTCCCGAAGTGCTGTCCCTGTTGCATGCCGGCTGTGTGCCGGGAGCGGCTTTCAGGAATCTTGAGTTCGCCAAGCCCCATTTGCGGGTTGAACCCGGTGTGAGTTTGGAAGCCAAGATGCTGTGTGCCGATGCCCAGACCTCGGGCGGATTGTTGATGTGCGTGGATGCCGCTTCGGTGCAGGCGGCGGTAAGGGACCTGAAAGCGGGCGGATACCCCTGTGCGGCCGTGGTGGGGCAGGTGAGCGAGGGGGACGGTATCGTGTTGGATTAATTCGTACATTTGTTATCTGTTAACGTACTCAAAAGCGATTGACCATGAAAAATATCCGTGTTCGCCTTGCGGCGATGAATTTTCTTCAGTTTGCCGTTTGGGGGGCTTACCTCACTTCCATGGGAACCTATCTGGCAAAGGTAGGAATAGGCAACAAGATAGGACTTTTTTATGCGATGCAGGGCATCGTTTCGCTTTTCATGCCGGCCTTGTTGGGTATCGTGGCCGACCGTTGGGTGCCGGCGCAACGTTTGTTAAGCTTCAGCCATGCTTTGGCTGCGGTCTTCATGGCGTCTGCCGGTTTTTACGGCATGCAGGCCGGCGACCAGGTGGAATTTCCCTTGCTTTTCACGCTCTACTCTTTCAGCGTGGCTTTCTATATGCCAACGTTGGCTCTTTCCAATTCTGTGGCCTACAATGCACTGGATAAGGCGGGCTTGGATACGGTGAAAGCCTTTCCGCCCATCCGTATATTCGGCACCATCGGTTTTATCTGTTCCATGTGGATGGTGGACCTGATGGGGTTGCAAAAAGATTTTGGCCAGTTCTTTGTCTGTGCCGCCTGGGGGATCGTTCTGGCCCTTTACGCCAATACGTTGCCGGCATGCCCTGTTTCCCGCGCTTGCGGTGCAAAGAAATCTCTGGCTGAAGCTTTGGGTCTGAAAGCTTTTCTGCTGTTCAAGCAACGCAGTATGGCTCTGTTCTTTATCTTCTCGATGTTGTTGGGGGTTTCTCTGCAGATCACCAACGGTTACGCCAATCCTTTCCTTACCAGTTTCGGAGAATTGGATATCTACAAGAACACCTTCGGCGTGCAGCATGCCAATATGCTGATATCCCTTTCTCAAATCAGTGAAACGCTTTGTATTCTTTTGATTCCTTTTGTGCTACGAAAGTTCGGCATCAAGCGGGTGATGCTTATCGCCATGTTTGCATGGGTGTTGCGTTTCGGTTTGTTCGGACTTGGTAATCCGGGAAGCGGCGTGTGGATGTTTGTGCTTTCGATGATTGTGTATGGCGTGGCTTTCGATTTCTTCAATATTTCCGGTTCGCTTTTCGTGGATAAGGAAACAGATCTTTCCATCCGCTCCAGCGCGCAAGGGCTTTTTGTGGTGATGACCAACGGTATCGGTGCCACGATAGGCATGTTGGGCGCGCAGGTAGTGGTAAACTATTGCCTCGCTCCGGGGCGTTTCGATTCGGTGATAACGGGTTGGCAGTGGACATGGTTCTTCTTTGCCGCCTACGCTTTGGCGGTGGCTGTCAGCTTTATGCTGTTGTTCCGTTACAAGCCGGAAAAAACTGCTTAGAAAAGCATGCGGTGGGCGTTGATGAACGCCAGGCTTTCCTGATAGAATCTTTGGCGCACCGGTTCGGCCGACAAGGCCAGGTCGTGCATGCCGTTTTCGATGGTAAGGGTGCGGGCTTCCGGGCCTAAGGTCTTGCCGTATTTTTCAATATCCGCTACGTCCAGAACCCCGTCGCCCGATTGGTGTTCGGGCTTCCATTTATTTCCATACACGCTGCGGTGGGAGTGCATCACAAGAATGGGGCAGGGAATATCCAGCCCTTGTTGCAGCCGCTTTTGTCCTAAATGAATGGCGCGTACCCAGCCGGCGGTAAGGGCGGGCGCGATAGGGTATTTCCATGTGGTGTCGAATTCCCATTCGCCATGGTGGTTTTTCAGCAGACTTTCGGCATAGGCGGTGCTCAATCCTCCGTTTACTTTCCGGTCAGGAGATTTCCTGCCGATGCGGGCTACGGCCGGAATGCCGATTTTTTCTACGATGCCTCCGAAATTCATATCGAGGAAGGGACTGTTGAATACGGCGGCGAAAAACGGCATGTCGGTACGGCGGGCCTGACAATACAGTGCCGTGATAAGTCCACCCGTAGAATGGGCCATAAGTGCGATTTCCCTGCATCCTTCCCTCCTGATCTGCGCCACCGCGCTGTCGATGTCGGCAAAGTATTCGTTGAGGTCGCGTACCGTGAACGGGTATTGGTGCGGTAATTTTGACCTGCCGTATTTACGCAGGTCAACGGCATAGAAGCAATATCCGTTCTCTGTAAAAAAACGGGCCATCTCGCTTTGGAAGAAATAGTCGTTATAGCCGTGTACGTAGAGGATGGCCGCGCTTGAAACCGGTTGCCGGCGCGGGCGAACCAAGGTGCATACAACCTTGCCCTCGTAATCGTCCTGCATCGTAAAAGTCTTGCTGATAAAATCCTCGCCCAAGATATCTTTTTGATAACCTTCGGGAATGGCTTGGGCATGGAGCATTGTTATTGACAGAAAGGCAAGCCCCAAGAGCGCGATAGTCTTTTTCATGACGTTTTAAGTTGTTTGGAAAGCAAAGATAATAGGAAGCATGGAAATTTTGTTGAGAAGTGTGTAAAAGGAGAACGGGATACCATACGGAGGGGAAAAGTCATGATCGTCCGGAGTTGCATGATATACGGATCTCATTGGGTGGAAATCACTATCTTCTTCACTTTCCACGGTCGGCGGTTTCTGCACGCGTTATCGGATTCGTCCCCGCACGTTTTTGAAAAAAATCGCAGAATTTGCAATTATATTAGAATTAAACAGTTATTTGTGCTGTTTAAAAATTGGGTGATGAGATAGCAACTGTTCGTAGTTCTGAGTTCTTCATTGTTATGCTACAATGCTATACTCTAAGGGTACAAAGGTGATAAAAGAAAGGCAGACAAAAGTGAACGAAGAAAGTTGTCTTTTCGCCCGCTTCCTTTTTAGTAATAGCGTAAAATGAATTTTTTATCGGTTCAGAAGTTTGAATAATGTGCAACAAAATATATAATCCTTTAACAAGTTGATTTACTATATTTTATAGTGTTAATAAAAGAGTGGATTTGCGATTTAGCACCATTTTAGTATCACTATTTAGCCATCGTAAATAAATCAAGAGATGGTGCAAATGGCATTGGGCAATTAACTTCTCGGGCAGCATAATCCACATTTGTTTACCACCGTTCTCAAATCGGTCAACACTTTCCAAAGATAATCAGACGGTTAATTTATAGCCCTAATAAATAGCTGTTGATTGATTTTGTATTTACATTACGTAGTTTTTTTACAATAATTG
>CAMWNM010000033.1 GCA_947175635.1 uncultured Bacteroidales bacterium
GCGAAAAAAGATTTTGGCGTGGGAGAGGCGAGGCGGAAGGCGCCGGTCCCGAGGGGGGATACTCAGGAGGGAGACCGATTCGGCCAACATCCGGGTGTTGCGGATGATCAGTCAGACCGATAGGGCGAAAAAAGATTTTGGCGTGGGAGAGGCGAGGCGGAAGGCGCCGGTCCCGAGGGAGCGTACTCAGGAGGGAGACCGAGGTGGTCAACATCCGAGAGTTGCGGTTGATCCGTCAGACCGATAGGGCGAAAAAAGATTTTGGCGTGACCGAGGCGGCCGGCGCCTTCCAACGAAGCCTATCCCACGTCAAAATCTTTTTTTTTGCTATATTTGTACTGAAATGTCAAAACAAACGGTGGCTATGCGTAGCGACACTCTGGTAATTATCCCCACCTACAACGAAAAAGAGAATATAGAGAAGATTGTAAGGAAAGTGTTTTCCTTGCCGAAAACCTTTGATATTCTGGTGGTGGAAGACAATTCGCCCGACGGTACGGCCGATATTGTGGAACGATTGATTGCCGAAGAATTTGAAGGCCGTCTGTTTATCGAGAAAAGACAGGGAAAGTTGGGCTTGGGCACCGCGTATATCCATGGTTTCAAATGGGCGTTGGCCCAAGGCCGCTACGATTATGTGATTGAGATGGACGCCGATTTTTCGCACAATCCGGAGGATCTGGAAAGGTTGTACGATGCTTGTGCCAAAGACGGAGCGGATCTTTCGGTGGGGTCCCGCTATGTGAACGGAGTGGTGAATGTGGTGAACTGGCCGATAGGCCGGGTATTGATGTCGTATTTCGCTTCCGCTTACGTGCGCTTTGTTACAGGCATGCGGTTAGGAGACGCTACAGCGGGTTTTGTTTGCTACAAAGCCGCCCTTCTGCGCAACATGGACTTGAACGATGTGCATTTTGTGGGTTATGCCTTTCAGATAGAAATGAAATATACGGCTTATAAGCTTGGGTATCAGATTAAGGAAGTGTCGATTGTATTTACCGACCGAAAGGAAGGCACCTCCAAGATGAGCAAGAAAATCTTCAAGGAGGCCTTTTTCGGCGTTATCAAGTTACGGTTCAGGCATTTCCACGGCCAATACAAAGGACGTCCGAAACGCCCTGTCTTTTAGCGGAAGCGGTTCGCCTATAGGGGGCGGTACTTGCGAAAAAGGCAGTATTTCACTATCTTTGCAGGCTTTTTTGAGGCACGGAAAAATCACATAAATCAGATAATCACATAAATAACATATAAGGAAGATGAAAGAAGGATTGAAAACAGTTTATCTGTTTGGAAACAAGACGGCTGAAGGTAGGGCCGACATGCGGAATCTGTTGGGCGGAAAGGGTGCGAACCTTGCAGAAATGAGCCTGATCGGGTTGCCCGTGCCTCCGGGCTTCACCATTACCACTGAAGTATGTACCGCCTACAACCGTTTGGGTGCGGATGCGGTGATTTCCGCCATCAGACCCGAAGTGGAAAAAGGAATGGCGGCTGTGGAAGAAATCATGGGTGCCAAATTCGGCGATTCGGTCAATCCTCTTTTGTTTTCGGTTCGTTCCGGTGCCCGCGCGTCCATGCCCGGCATGATGGACACCATCCTCAACCTCGGTATCAACGACACTGTGGTGGATGCCCTCTGCAAGAAGACCGGCAACGACCGTTTCGCATGGGATTCCTACCGCCGTTTCGTACAGATGTACGGCGATGTGGTATTGGGAATGAAACCCACCTCCAAGGAAGATATCGACCCCTTTGAAGAAATCATCGAGAAGATGAAGGAAGAAAAGGGAGTGAAGCTCGATACGGAACTGGGGGTAGATGATTTGAAGGAACTGGTGGTTCGCTTCAAGGCCGCCGTAAAGAAAAACACCGGAAAGGATTTTCCCACCGATCCGTGGGAACAGCTGTGGGGCGCGATTATCGCCGTATTCGACAGTTGGATGAACGAGCGGGCCATTCTTTACCGCCGTCTCAACAATATCCCCGCCGAATGGGGTACGGCTGTGAACGTGCAGGCGATGGTGTTCGGCAATATGGGAAAGACTTCCGCCACGGGTGTTTGCTTCAGCCGCAGCGCTTCCACGGGAGAGAATAAGTTCAACGGCGAATACCTGATCAACGCACAGGGCGAGGACGTGGTGGCCGGTATCCGCACGCCTCAGGAAATCACCCTTTTGGGTTCGCAACGTTGGGCTCAGCTGCAAGGTATTTCCGAAAAGGAACGCGCCGCCAAGTATCCGTCTCTGGAAGAATCCATGCCCGAACTCTACAAAGAACTTTGGGAACTGCAGAATAAGCTTGAACTGCATTACAAGGATATGCAGGACATGGAGTTCACCATTCAGGAAGGCCGTTTGTGGATGCTTCAGACCCGTAACGGCAAACGTACCGGTGCGGCGATGGTGCGTATCGCGATGGAATTGTGCAAGGAAGGCCTCATTACCGAAAAAGAGGCCTTGATGCGCATCGAACCCAATAAGCTGGATGAACTTCTTCATCCCGTTTTCGACAAGAAGGCCTTGGCTACCGCCCAGGTGATGGCGAAAGGTTTGCCCGCCTCTCCGGGTGCGGCCACCGGTAAGATTCTTTTCTTTGCCGAAGATGCCGAAAAAGCCATTGAAAAAGAACCTGATGCCAAATTGATATTGGTCCGTATCGAAACCTCTCCCGAAGACCTCAAGGGGATGTATATCGCCCAAGGTATCCTTACCGCCCGCGGCGGTATGACGTCTCATGCGGCGGTTGTGGCCCGCGGTATGGGCAAGTGTTGCGTTTCGGGTGCCGGCGACATCGAGATAGACTATAAGAAACGTACCCTCACCATGTCGGGAAAGACGTACAAGGAAGGGGATTTCATTTCGTTGAACGGTTCCACCGGTCAGGTGTTCGATGGGGAGATAAAGACCAACGATGCCGAAATCAGCGGTGATTTCCAAGCCTTGATGGATTTGGCCGACAAATATACCCGTATGCGTGTGCGTACCAATGCCGATACGCCGCATGATGCCGAAGTGGCGCGTAATTTCGGTGCCAGCGGTATCGGTCTGTGCCGTACCGAACATATGTTCTTTGAAGGTGACAAGATTATTCCCATGCGGGAAATGATTCTAGCCAAGGATGCCGATGGCCGCCGCGCGGCTTTGGCCAAACTGCTTCCGGTTCAGCGTGCCGACTTTGAAGGTATCTTCACCGCCATGTGCGACCTGCCGGTTACGGTTCGCCTTCTGGATCCCCCCTTGCACGAATTTGTTCCCAAAGATAGGAAAGGGCAGGAAGAAATGGCCCGTGTGATGGGTATCAGCGTGGAAGAAGTGGCCGCCAAGGTAAAGGAACTCGAAGAAGTGAACCCCATGCTGGGACACCGTGGTTGCCGTCTGGGCAATACTTATCCCGAAATTTCGGAAATGCAGACCCGCGCCATTTTGGAAGCGGCCTTGAACCTCAAGGCAAAGGGTATCAAAGCGCATCCCGAAATCATGGTGCCGTTGGCCGGCAGCAAGAAAGAACTGCAGATGCAGGTGGATATTATCCGCGAAACGGCCGAAAAAGTGTTTGCCGAACGTAAGGACCGTATAGAATATCTGGTAGGTACGATGGTGGAAGTGCCTCGTGCCGCCCTTACCGCCGATGAGATTGCCGAAGTGGCCGAGTTCTTCTCTTTCGGTACAAACGACTTGACGCAGATGACTTTCGGTTTCTCGCGCGATGATATCGGTAAATTCCTGCCTACCTATCTGGAAAAGAACCTTCTCAAATACGACCCGTTCCAGGTGTTGGATCGCGAAGGGGTAGGGCAGCTTATGCGTATCGGTGTGGAAAAAGGCCGTGCCACGCGTCCGGATATCAAAATCGGTATCTGCGGCGAACACGGCGGTGAACCCAGTTCCGTAGCTTTCTGCGATTCGCTCGGCATGCGCTATGTGAGCTGCTCACCGTACAGGGTGCCTATTGCGAGGGTGGCGGCGGCGCAGGCCAATGTCTCCACGCAAGATAAGTAAATAAAAAAGCGTTTTGAACGGCGATCTGCCGCGTTGCAGCTCACCATTTCAAAACAATTTTTTGGATTCGGTTTCGATTGAAAAAGAACAGATATCTCGTTTTGAGGTATCTGTTCTTTTTTTATGGTCAGGGGATTGTCTTGGCGTTTGTCTTTCGGGTTTCTCTATAAAACAGCGATCGTAATCCAAAATTTCATTATGACTTTTTGGATTATAATCCAAAAAGTTGGTATAATTTTTTGGATTAGAGTTGAAGTATGTCTATCTTTGTACGCTGAAAATGCTTTTTATAAGCATTGAAAACGTAAATATTAGACTCATGGCATATATAGAACGGCAATTGCAGGTGGTTATTGGGCAGCGTATGTTTCACGGCAAGGCCATTGTGTTGATAGGGGCAAGGCAGGTGGGAAAGAGTACCTTGTTCAAACGGATTTTGGCCTCTCGGGAAATGCAGGAGCCTAACGAGCATATACTCAGTCTCGATTGTGACGATCCACAGGTGCGGGCGATGTTGGAACAGGCTAATCTGGCGGAATTGCGTCAGTTGGTGGCCGGCAACCGTATCGTGATGATAGATGAGGCGCAGCGAGTGTCGGGCATTGGGCTCACCTTGAAGATGATAACCGACCATTTCCCCGATGTGCAACTGCTTGTTACCGGGTCTTCTTCCTTTTTATTGCAGGATAAACTCAACGAACCGCTTACGGGGCGTAAGTTCGAATACCATCTGTATCCGGTTTCCACACAGGAGTTGTATCAAGACGGTGGGGTGATGCGGGTGAAGCAAACCTTGGAATCCCGTTTGATTTACGGATCTTATCCCGATGTTATCAACAATGCCGAAGACAGACGTGCGGTTCTGATGAATCTGTCGGGCAGTTATCTGTATCAGGATTTGCTTTCGATGGAGGGGGTGCGCAAACCGGTTGTATTGGAGAAACTGTTAGTTGCCTTGGCGTTGCAGGTGGGCAGCGAGGTTTCGTATAATGAGTTGGCGCAGACGGTGGGCACCGACAGCAAAACCATAGAGAAGTATGTGGATTTGTTGGAGAAATGCTATGTGGTTTTTCGGCTTTCGGCACTGAACCGTAACGTGCGTACCGAACTCAAGAAAAGCAAGAAGATATATTTTTACGATAACGGCATCCGCAATGCGTTGATTCAAAACCTTAATCCGCTTGCTTTGCGGCAGGATGCCGGTGCGTTGTGGGAAAATTTCTTTATTTCGGAACGTATCAAGTACAACCACTACAACGGACGGTATGTCAATGCCTATTTTTGGCGTACGTCCCAACAGCAAGAGATTGATTATATAGAGGAAACAGATGGTTCTATGACAGCCTTCGAGATGAAGTGGAATCCGAAGAAAGCGCGTGCGTCCTTTCCTGCTTCGTTTTTGGAGGCATATCCCGTTAAGGATACGGCTGTCATAACCCCGGATAACTATTTGGATTGGTTGAAATAGGGCGTTTTTTTTGCCGCCAGGACATCATTCTCTTGCCTTCCATTTGAACTGTTCGGTTTTGCCGAACAGTTGCCGTTTTTTATTTTCCGCACCGATTGTAAAAGTGCCGGCGGCGCATTATCTTTACAGAATCTTTGCAGCAACCTCTAAAAACATGAAAAAGCGCATTAAATCCGCATTGATTTCGGTTTTCCACAAGGAAGGCCTGGACGAATTGTTGAATGTGCTCAAACGTTTCGACGTAAAGGTATATTCTACCGGTGGAACCTACGACTATGTGAAGGGCTTCGGTCTGGAAACGCAGACCGTGGAATCCGTAACGGGCTATCCCTCCATTCTGGGAGGCAGGGTCAAGACTTTGCATCCGGGTGTGATGGGCGGCATTCTGGGGCGTCGGGAAGTGGCGGAAGATGCGGAAACGATGCGGAAATACAGTATCCCTGAAATCGATATGGTGGTGGTGGATCTGTATCCGTTTGAGGAAACGCTCGCTTCGGGGGCTTCCGATGCCGATATTATCGAAAAGATAGATATAGGCGGTATTTCGCTGATCCGGGCAGGGGCGAAGAACTTCAATGACGTGCTGATTGTGCCTTCACAGGCGCAGTATGCCGAAGCCGCGCGGTTGTTGGCCGCCGAGGCGTCCACCACTTTGGAGGACCGCCGCCGTTTTGCCGCTTACGCTTTTGCCAAGAGTTCCGCCTACGACCAAGCTATCGGAAACTATTTCCGTATGACCGTATCGGGCATGGAAACCGAAACTCCCGCCGAGCCGAAGGCATCAAAACCCGTTCTCGGCGGTATCCCTGCCGAAAGCCGCGCCTTGCGTTATGGCGAGAATCCGCATCAGAAAGGGGCTTTTTACGGTTCACTCGAAAACTGCTTTACCCAGCTGCACGGCAAGGAAATTTCGTACAACAACCTTTTGGATATCGACTCGGCGCTGGCCTTGATAAAGGATTTCGGCAACGAGCCGGCTTTTGCGGTATTGAAACACAACAATGCCTGCGGGCTGGCGGTTCGCCCCACGGTATTCGAGGCCTACCGGGATGCCTTGGCGGGCGATCCGGTGTCGGCTTTCGGGGGCGTGCTGGTGTCGAATGCGCCGGTGGATGTGGAAACGGCGCGGGAAATAGACAAGATTTTTCTGGAAGTGCTGTTGGCGCCGGCCTATGCCGAAGAAGCCCTGGCTGTGCTCAAGAGCAAGAAAAACCGCGTGTTGTTGCAATACAAGGATTTCCGGATGGGCGACCCCTTGATCCGTTCCTGTCTCAACGGGGTTTTGGTGCAGGACCGCGACACGGTGGCCGAATCGGAAGCCATGCTCAAGACCGTCACCAAGAAGGCGCCGGCCCCAACGGAAACCGCCGATATGCTTTTTGCCAACCGTATCGTGAAGCACAGCAAGTCGAACGCCATCGTGATTGCCAAGGGGGCGCAGTTGCTGGCTTCGGGCGTGGGCCAGACCTCACGCGTGGATGCCCTGCAGCAGGCCATTGCCAAAGCCTTGCATTTCGGATTCGACCTCAAGGGGGCCGTGGTGGCTTCAGACGCTTTCTTTCCGTTTGCCGACTGTGTGGAAATCGCGCACAAGGCCGGCATCACGGCTTTCATACAGCCCGGCGGTTCGGTGCGGGATGCCGAATCCATCGAGTATTGCGACAAAAACGGTTTGGCGATGGTGTTTACCGGAATACGGCATTTCCGGCATTGATGTACGGATTACAGCCTTGTTAAGGAATGTTGAGCCCATGCCCGATAGACACCTTTTTTAGATAAAGACAATAAAAAATCATGAAGAAAAAAACGATATACCGCTTGCTCGGGCTTTCGCTGTTGGCAGGTGGATGTATTTTGCCGGGAACGGCGCAGGAAAAGATGCAGAACAAAGAAATTACGGTAGATTCCATTTACCTTTCGCCCGCTTTTGCACAGAAAGGGCTGAGCGGTATAGATGCCTTGCTGGAAGAAAACGAGTATTATACGCTTGAAAAGGGCATCCTATACAAATGCAACCGGCAGAAGAACGGTCATGTAAAGAAATCCGAGGCTTTCCGTCCGCAGGCAGACAAACGCTTTAAAGACAAAAGCTGGAAAGCGGTCCGTTTTGCGTTCAACAAAGACAAATCCAAACTATTGTTGCTTTCCGATCCGCATTCGGTTTATCGCCGTTCGGCAACCTGGCAGGCTGTGGTATGGAGCAAAGATAGAAAATCCGGCTTCGCCCATCCTATCGTGTTGAGCCAATCCGGTCCCGTGCAGGAGGTGAACTTCAGCCCGGACGGCACCAAGGTGGCTTATATCCGCAACAATAATCTTTATTACACCGATTTGGAAACCGCCCGGGAATACGCCGTAAGCACCGACGGAGAAATCAACCGGATCCGCAACGGGCATACCGACTGGGTGTATGAAGAAGAATTCGGTTTCACCAAGGCCTATGACTGGAATCCCGATTCGCGTTCCATCGCCTATCTGAAATTCGATGAATCGGAACTCAAGGAGTATTCCATGACGATGTGGGGCGAACTCTATCCCGAAACTTATCGCTACAAGTATCCCAAGGCAGGGGAGGCGAACTCGAAAGTGAGCCTTTGGCTCTATAGTCTTGAGGCCGGAACCGCACGCCGCCTGTCGCTCGAGGGCGACTCCATCGAATACTATCCGCGCCTGTTTTGGAATCCGCAAGGCACCGATCTGGTGGTGTATACCCTGAACCGTCATCAGAATCACTTCCGGATTTGGGCCGTGAATGAAAAGGCTGCCGCCCGTGTGCTGTACGAAGAAAGGAATCCGGCATATGTGGAAATCAACGACAACCTGTATTTTCTCGATAACGGAACGCAAATTCTTTTTACCAGTGAAAAAGACGGCTACAACCATATCTGGCTGTTCGATACCGAAAAACAGGATGATGCCGGCCTTTTGCTGACTCCGGGCGCCTACGATGTTACGGAAGTGTATGGGGTGGATGAGGCCAACCGTCGGGTGTTTTTTCAGGCGGCCTACAGCTCTCCGGCCGACCGAGACCTGATGTGTGTGGATTTGGATGGCAAGAACCTGCGCCGTCCGGCCATCGACATGCAGCGTAAGGGCGGTACCACTTACGCCACTTTCAACAAAGACTTTACCTACATGATACTGGAGCATTCGGATGCAAACCATCCGGTGGCCTATTATCTCTATTATGTGGGGCCTACCGATGAACAATTGGTAAGCTGCCTGCAAGCCAACAGCCATATCGAGGAAACGATGAAAAACCACGATTTTGTACAGAAGGAGTTCTTTCGTATTCCTGTGCCGCTTACAGGCGTGCAAGACAATGAATTTATGGCCGATAGGTTTTTCGGCATCCATCGTATGGAGCAAAAGGGCAAGGGCGATATCCAGAGGCATGAAAAGCAAGTGTATTTGCAGGCATGGATGATGAAACCGGCCGAGATCGGTACACCGGCGGCGGAGGGCAGAAAGTATCCTGTGCTGATGTTCCTTTACGGCGGACCGGGCTCCCAGCAAGTGATGAACGAGCTTAGAACCTATCAGATGGCCGATTACGCATGGTATCAGATGCTGGTGCAGCAGGGGTATGTCGTGGTGTGCGTGGATAACCGCGGCACCGGCGGCAGGGGAGAGGCCTTTAAGAAATGTACCTATCTTGAATTGGGAAAATACGAAACTCAAGACCAGATAGCCGCAGCCCGTTTCTTGGGAGAATTGCCCTATGTGGATGCCGACCGTATCGGCATCTGGGGTTGGAGCTATGGCGGTTTTATGTCTTCGAACTGTCTTTTTCAGGGGGAGGGTGTTTTCAAGGCGGCCATGGCCGTGGCACCGGTAACCAACTGGAAGTATTACGACAATGTCTATACCGAGCGTTTTATGCGTACACCGGCTGAAAATCCGGATGGCTATCTGCTCAATTCCCCCGTACACTATGCCGCCAAGCTCAACGGGGCTTATCTGTTGGTGCATGGCACGGCCGACGACAACGTGCATTTTCAAAACTCGGTGGATTTGGTAACGGCCCTGCAGAATGCCGGCAAGCAGTTTGAGTTCATGATGTATCCCAACAAAAACCACGGCATGACGGGCAGGGAGGGGTCGGCACGTCGCCACCTCTACCACAAGCTTACCGATTTTATCCATAAGAACCTGTAATGGACAAGTTTCAAACGGGCATTGTCTTACGCTTATTTGTAGCCGTTTTAGGCTTGGGAGCGTGTGTGGAAAAACTTTCGGGACAAGAGCCGGAGGCCTTTTCTGCAGGGGGCGCATCCGATTATACGGTAAAGATAACCGGCCATGCGCCGGGAGCCGAGGGCAGGGAGATTGTATGGCGGGCCGATGCGGATATGTTTACCCATCTGTTGGAGGAACTGGGGCGGGCGCGTATAGGCGAAGACGGACGGTTCGAACTCTATACCGCTCAGGTTTCGGGAATCCGTTCCACCTATCTGCTTATCGACTATTACGCTACGGGGCTTATCGTGGAGGCCGGCAAAGAATATCGCCTGCAGATGGGAGCTTTCGACTATTATTGGGATGAACAGAACAATGCCTTTATCGTTTCCGGCCAATTGCCCGGCCTCAGCTATGTGCTGCAAAATGCCGAAGGAAACACCGATACCCTCGACCGCAACTATCTTTTGGGGCGTTATACGTTTCTGTACAACCGCATGATGGCCAGGAATTTCGAAGCTGTCAGCATACGCGGGGACACTCGGCCCGTACAAGATTTTCTGCATCTTTCCGACTCTCTTTTCGGTGGCGTCAGAGATACTTTCTTTCAGGCATACCGCGCTTATACAGAAGCTGGGCTGAAGGCATTCGCCAAACTTTCCACCCGAAAGGAACTATACAGGGAGTATATCGAAAACCGATCCATCGACGCCTGCAATCCGGCGCAGATGGCTTTTTTGAAAACCTATTATCTGGATTATTTTTCCACCAACCGTTTTGTACCTGTCCGCCAAATCAAACGGATACTGAACCGGAAAGATATTTCCGACAAGACACGTCTGGAAATGCTTTCCGACAGCCTGGGGTTGGATTATTCGCTCCGCAACGAGAAACTCAGGGAGTGGTTGCTGATTCACGCCTGCTCGGAAGTGATGGGGCGGGAGGATTGGAATACGGAACATATCCGCTCCATGTTACACTATCTTTTGCAACACAGCAAGTTTCCCCTTCATGCCCAAGCGGTTTCCAATCTGCTTTTATGGCAGGAGAGGATGGAAAACCGGCATTATTTCACCGGAGTAACCTTGCGCGATACGGCGCGGAATGTCCTTTCTATCGACAGTCTGCTGGAGGAAGGCAAGTTTCATTATTTCGTATTCGTGCGGGCCGACTACGAGCGTTGTCCCACTTGCGGGCAAGAGGCCGACCGGCTCAAGAAAGTCTGGAATGCGCTTTCCAAGAATGAGCAAACGGCTGTCAGAATCATTTTTATCAATTGCGACTACGCCTATTCCCGCTATTATTTCGATGCGCAAAAACAATGCTATCCGTGGCCTTACCTGCATTTCAACGGAAATATCGATTGGATAAGGCAAATCGATGCCGCCCGTTTTCCTGCCTTTATGCTGGTGGATGACCGGGGTAACGTTTTGGATGCCAACTTCAATGCGCCCAGCAGGAACATAGAGGAAGTGTTTAAGAAAATGGCCAGGCTTAAAGCTCGGCGTGAGCAGCAAAAAAACGATTCGACAGATACGCGATAGAGGCGTACATGGCAGGAAATTTCTCTTTTATTTCGTTATACGAAAGCCAGCAAGCCTGCGTGATTCCTTCTTCGCCCTGAGGAACGGTGGCTTGCATCCGGTCGGTTTCCATGTCGAACCAATTCGATTTCTTGATACAGAGTTTTTTTTCAAAATCGGAAAAGAAGTGGTAGGTGGTGTCAAGGAAACCTGTGATGCGCAGGTTCTGCAACCCTGTTTCTTCCGCAACCTCGCGCAGGGCGTTTTCTTCATCGGTTTCTCCGGCCTCTTTCTTGCCTTTGGGTAAATCCCACATTTGGTTGCGGAAAATGTAGAGATAACGTTTTCCACCTGTTCTTTCATCCGGAGCGGACACCAATCCGCCGGCGGCTTCGATAACGGGGAAACGGGAGATAAAGCGGCAGAAAACCGATTTTTCATCCGTATCGCAGTCGATACCCAGGGTGGCATGCTGGGGAAAACGGTTCAGGTAGTCGCGTAATTCGGGTATCGCCCATTGGAGAACTTCGTGCGGCAGGATTTGAAATAAGGGCGTTTCCGTCTCTTGAAAGGAGGGAAAGAACAATAAGGTTCGGTTCTCTAAAAAAATCCGTTCCATAAAAGCAGATCTTATCGGCCGTTCGGGGCTGCCGGGGCGTCGTGAACAGACACAATCGGTGCAAAGCCGTCTTCAATAAAAAAAAGCCTCAGGCGGGGCAGATGCCTTTACACCTGAGGCTTGGATTGTTTAGATCCGTTTCAGGATTTCTTGGGTGAGTTCCCAGAAACGGGTAACGGTGGAAAGTTCCACCCTTTCATCGGGCGAGTGAACGCCACGCATCGTGGGCCCGTAGGAAACCATATCCATTTCCGGATATTTTTCACTGAAAAGCCCGCATTCCAGCCCGGCGTGGATAGCCAGCGCCTGTCCTTCTTGCGCAAACAGGTCTTTGAAAGCGGATAAGGCGGTCTTGAGTATGGGCGAATCAGGATTGGGTTTCCAGCCCGGATATCCTTCGCTGTGCGAGGTGCGGGCTCCGATAGCCTGGAAACATGCGGCTACCCGTTGGGCGGCTTCGTATTTGGCGCTTTCCACCGATGAACGTTGACTGGTGGTGATGAGGATATGGTCTTCGAGTGTTTTTACGGCGGCAAGATTGGTGGAAGTTTCCACAAAGTTTTCTATTTCGTCGCTCATGCGCAGTACGCCGTGCGGACAAGAAAAGAGGGCGCGGATCAGTTTCTTGCCGTTTTCCTCGGCCAGTACCGTCTGCGGGCAGGAGGCCGGTTCTGTGCAAAGGGTGATGTTGGGTTCGGTAACGTGGTATTCGTTCACGAAAATGGTGCGGAATTTCTCTACCTCCTGTTTGAGCATGGCTTCCTTGTCTTTTGCGATACCAATACAGGCCGTGGCTTCGCGGGCGATGGCGTTGCGCAGGTTGCCACCTTCAAAACCTGCCAGACGATAGGGCATCAGGCTTTCCAGATTATACAGGAAGCGGGCCAGCAACCGGTTGGCGTTGCCACGGCCTTTATTGATGTCATCGCCTGAGTGGCCGCCCAACAAACCTTTTACGGAGAGGTTGCAATAGAGCAGGGAGGCGTCGGCTTTTTCCTTCCGGCAGGGATATTCTATCACGGTGTCGATGCCACCGGCGCAACCGATAAAGAAAAGTCCGTCGTCTTCGGAATCGAGATTGAGCAGGATATTGCCTTTCAGGAATCCTTTCTCCAGGCCGAACGCACCGGTAAGCCCCGTTTCCTCATCTACTGTAAAAAGGCATTCGATAGGGCCGTGCTCGATATTGTCGGAGGCCAGAATGGCCAGTTCAGTGGCAACCCCCATGCCGTTGTCGGCGCCCAAAGTGGTGTCTTTAGCCTTTAGCCAGCCGTCTTCTATATGCACTTCGATGGGGTCGGTATCGAAATTATGCGTGGAGGTACTGTTTTTTTCGCACACCATGTCGATATGGCTTTGCAGAACCACCGTGGGGCGGTTCTCTCTTCCCGGTGTGCCGGGCTTGCGGATCAAAACGTTGCCGGTAGCATCCGTATGCACCTCGAGCTGATGTTTTTGGGCAAAATCTACAAGGTATTCCCGTATCTTCTCTTCTTTTTTGGACGGACGGGGAATACGGAGAATATCTCCGAAATACTGCCAGAGCTCCTTAGGTTCCAGCGTGTTGAGAATTTCGTTCATATCGGTGTTTTTTGAATTTACTAAAACAGATGGCGGAAAGGCATGAGCAACCATTCCATAAAACGCGTGATCTTAGGTGTATTGAGCCATTTTTCGTAGTCGAAATCTACGGTTTTCGCCTCCGTGCCGTCGATGTGTCTTTGCAGCATGCCGATAATTTCCGGATTCTCTCCGTAGAGCATGATTTCGTATTGATAGCGGAAACTCCGGTAATCCATATTGGCCGATCCCATAAAAAAACGCTTACGGTCTATCAGCATACATTTGGCGTGCAAGAGGTCGGGAGTGTAGAATTTCCATTGGATGCCCGCCTTGTGGAGCGGCCCCAGATATTTGTTACGCAAGATATCCACTAACGAAACATCGGAGTGCAGAGGCACATGCGCCACCACTTTCACCCCCCGTTTGGCCGCGTTGGCAAGTGCCTTTCTGATTTTGTGGCCGGGCAGGAAATAGGGGGTCTCGAACAGGATTTCCTCCTTGGCGTTTTCGATCAGTTTGAGCATATAGTTCCGAATCGTCTGGAAATAGGAGGTAGGGGTATCTTGTACGATTCCGAATCCATGATAACGCACTAGCTTTATCCTCTCGAAAGGTGCAAGTTCATAGAATTTGTATTGGGCATAGTTGTGGAGGAAACATCCTTTGAACTTACGGGTGATGGGATTGTCCATCCGAAGGTTCAGGTCGCGCCAGTTGAGGGCGTAGGCGGTGATATTGGAGGAGCCGATATAGGTGATATGGTCGTCGATAAGCACCAACTTACGGTGATTGCGCGTGTTGTTCTTCGCGAATGCGTTGGATATGAAGAATTTCATTTTCTTGAAGAAGCGCAATTGTACCCCGGCGGCGGCCAGCTCGTTCAGAAATTCGGCCGGTTTGGTGCCATAGGCATCCACCAGCAATTTAATTTCAAGTCCTTCCTTGGCCTTTTCCAAAAGGGCATCTTTGACACGGTGTCCGATAGCATCGTCGCTGAAGCGATAGGTCTCCAGATAGATATACTTCGTGGCCTGCCGTATGTCCCGCACCAATCCGGTAAAGAATTGGAGGTTGTCGTCGAAAAGCTCGAAAGAAGAAGGATAAGATTCGGCCATGATGCTTAATCGTAATTAAACGGAGGCAAATCTACAAAAAAAACGCTTGAAATCCGGTGGCATTTTTTGAGGAAAAACAAAAAAGGCGACCCGCAGCACGGATCGCCTTTTTTATCAAGAGTACAGAGCGTTCTTAGAAATAGAACTGCCGGTTATCTTCAATCTTGGCCGCTTTTTCCAAAGCCGAATTTACCGTGGAAGAAGCGTTCTGGATATATTGAGCGGTGGAAGACTGAATCATGCGATCGATCTGCGCTGTTGAAGCGGGTGCGGAAAGCATGTTGTAAACCATTACCCGATAGATACCCGCATTGCCTTGGATGGGTTGCGAAAGAACGTCTTTTTCAAGCCCGCATATCTGTCCGAGCACTTTGGGTTCGTAGGCACCGCCCACCATCGGATAGGCGTTCATGCGCAAGCCGGTGGCCGTGTCGATGGAGAGGTTGAGCGAACGGGCCAATTCTTCAAGCGAAGCGGCGTCCATTTTCCTGGCCGCTTCACGGTATTTCTTATCCATCCGTACCATCTGTTCCACTTGCGGAATTTCCATAGCGCGGTCAAGCGGCATGTATTCTTTTTCATTCACGCTTCTCAAACCGGCAATCATGTAGCGGTTCTCTGATTCAAATACCTGATTGGCCACCGAGCCTTCCTTGGCGTCTTTGTTGAACGCCCACCGAATCACTTCTCTGGAGCGGACGGCGCCGGGCAGATTGGTTTCGAGTTCGGTAACCGAAGCCTGACGTACCTGAAGCCCCATGTTGCGGGCGGCAGAATCCAAACGGCTCAGTTTTCCATTGCATTGGCCCAGCAATTGATTGGCGCGGGTATAGACGTTTTTGGTGGTGGCGGCACTCGGTTCGATAGGCACATTGATGAGTGCGGCCAACACTTTCTTGACCGGCTTGGTCTTTTCAGCGATATAGAGTACATGGAAACCGTTGGGAGCTTCCACTACCGTGGCCTGTCCTGCCGGGGTGCGCAGAATGGCGTTGTTCAGATAGCCGACGAAACTGCCGTCCTTGACCCAGCCGAGGTCGCCCATGTTTTGCGGTGCGGTGGGATCTTCGGAATAAGCGGCGGCCAATTGAGGCAACGACGATGCGTTGGCATTGATGACGCGCTGCAAGGAATCGGCCAAAAGGCGCGACTGATCTTTATTGCGGCCGCTTTGGCTGCCGGCTTCGGTGTAGGAGAGGAAGATGTGCTGCAGGCGGATGGAATCGGGTCTTGTCTGCACATCCATCAATTTTGCCATCTGGAAAGTTTTGCCGATGCGGCGCGGTCCGATAACGGTACCGGTCTGTGCGTTGAAGAGCGTGTCCCAACCGGGGAAAATCTCCGCCTTGGTACGGTAGAGGCTGTCAAAACGATCCCCCGTGGTAACGGCGTTCACAAAATCGGGAACATCGGTTTCCGTCACGAATTCGGCATAGAGGGCGTTTACGTTCTTTTCGATTTCGGCCATATCCTGAATCGTGGGCGTTACGTCGAAGACCACATAATCGATGCTGCGGCTCTTGTTCTGACGGAACATGAACTTATTCTCGTTGTAGAACTTCTGGAAGTCGGAGCGGTTGAGCTTGAGCGTGGAATCGGGAATCGCCTCATAGGGAAGAAGCACGAATCTGGCATCCACGGTGGTGGCTAAAGTGCCGCTCATGAAAGCGGCGAAAGCCCGGGGTACATAAAACGATTGGGCGGCCAGATTGTAGTATTTTTCTTTGAGGCGTTCGCTCTTGATGATTCTTTCCAATTCGGTGAGGGCGGCCTTGTCTTGCGCCGAAAGCTGGCCGAAGTTGCTGATGATGTTCATCACCTGCTGACGGTCGTACAGTCCCGTCTGCGGATTGGTGAAGTATTGGTACAGGTAGGGGCTGATGAACTTGCCGTAATACATGTCGTTCATTTCGGCCGCCGATACCTGGAGCCCTACGTTCCGGCAGGCTGTCTCGGTAAGCATGTTGGTCAGCATGCGTTGCCATGTCATCGTGCGGATTTGGTTCATATCTTCATCCGTAAGCCTGACATCCGCACCCTGTGCGCGTTTGTATTGTTCCGTGAGTTGGTCAACATCGTAAGAAAAACGGTCGTAGGAAACTGTTTCTCCATTAATTACGGCTACGGGAGGCGCGTTTTGCCCTCTTCTTCCGAAAGCGTCCTGTACCACGAATCCGATGATGGCGATCCCAATCAAAGCCACTGCAAGGCCGGCGTGTTTCCTGATTTTGCCGATAATAGCCATTTCCTATGTTTTTTGGATAAGTAAAAAATTGCTTTTCTTTCTGTTTCTCTTATATCGGCCAGGGATGCGTTTCCCGGTATCGCCCATGCCTTGAAAGAGGGGGCAAATGTATAAAAATATTGCTATTTGTGCAAGGTTCAAAATAAATGTATATCTTTGCAAGTTCATAGAAGCATACGACTACGTATCTAAATACAACCATTTAAAAACAAACTATCATGAAAAAGTTGGTTTTCGCATGCACTTTGGCCGCTGCTTTCGCCTTTGTTGCCTGCAAATCGAACAAAACCGCCGAACCCGTTGTTGCGGCAGAAGAAACCGAAGTAGTAGCCGAAGCGCCCGCTTCTTGCACCACGCCTTGCTGCGAAGGTAAAGAAGCTTGCGATACGGCCGTTTGCGACAAAACTTGTGGCAAAGACGGAAAATGCTGCACGGAAATGAAAGCCGAATGCAAGAAAGCCTGCACCGAAGAAGGTAAGGCCGAATGCAAAAAGGCTTGCGATGAAAAAGCCGAAGCGGCTGAATAATTTCCGTTGCGGTAAAAAAAAGAGCCGGTAAACATCGTTTACCGGCTCTTTTTTTTGGGGGACGGCATTAGAGAATCATGCCGGAGGCCACGGTTTCGTTCGTGGCTTCATCCACGAGGATAAGACTTCCCGTGATGCGGTTTTCGGCATAGGTGTCATAGACGAGCGGTTGCATGGTCTTGATTTTTACCGATGCGATGGAATTGAGCGTCACTTCGTTGGAATTGATTCTGTCGAACGTGTTTACGTCCAGCAGGTAATTTACCTCCTTGATGATACAGCGGGTTTCGAGGTGAGGATGAATCAGGCAGTATTTTCCCCCCGGCTGCATGGGTTTTTGGTTCATCCAACACATCATCATATCCACTTCATTTCCCACTTTGGCCGGTTGGTCTTCGGGGACGAGCATATCGCCGCGGCTGATATCGATGTCGTCGGCCAGCTCG
The DNA here is from genome assembly GCA_947175635.1 of uncultured Bacteroidales bacterium. Classification (GTDB taxonomy): domain Bacteria; phylum Bacteroidota; class Bacteroidia; order Bacteroidales; family P3; genus Pullibacteroides. Next base: position 17,684 of record CAMWNM010000033.1, read on the forward strand.
ATGCTCACCGAGAGCGGTGAACTGGCTTCCTGAAGGTTCTCTTTGCCGAAGTGAATATGTTTGATCGTACTGCAGAGACCGCCGGGAAGGGCTTTTACCTTATCGCCCACATGAAACGTACCTGATGCGATACGGCCGGCAAAACCCCGGTAGTCGGGAAAATCGGCGCTGATGGGGCGGATAACGTACTGCACGGGGAAACGCGGTGCGCAGTCCACCTGTTGATGCGCCACCGGGAGGGTTTCAAGTAGGTTGAGCAGGGTAGGGCCGTTGTACCAGGACATATTTTCGGAGGGGTTCACCACATTGTCGCCTTTGAGCGCACTGATGGGAATGAAGTGAACGTCCTTCAACTGAAGAAAATCCTTGATTTTATTGAATTCTGTACGGATTTGATTGAAAACATCCTCCTTGTAATCCACCATATCCATTTTGTTGACGCAGACCACTACATGCGGTATGCCCAACAGGCTGGCGATAATGGTGTGCCGATGGGTCTGCTCCAGCACGCCGTTCCGGGAATCGATGAGAATCAGCGCGGCATCGGCCGTGGATGCCCCCGTAACCATGTTGCGTGTATATTGGATATGCCCCGGCGTGTCGGCGATGATGAACTTTCTCTTGGGCGTGGCGAAATAACGGTAGGCCACATCGATCGTGATGCCTTGTTCGCGTTCTGCCTTTAAGCCGTCGGTCAGCAGGGCCAGATTCACAAATTCGTTACCCCTCTTTATACTGGCGCTCTTGATGGCCTCCAGCTGATCTTCGAAAATCGATTTGCTGTCGTTGAGCAGACGGCCTATCAGGGTGCTTTTGCCGTCGTCCACGCTTCCTGCGGTAGTGAAGCGCAGGAGTTCCATGTCCAGATATCCTTTGTTGTCGTTCATGATGTGTGTTTTAGGAGGGGAGGATTAAAAATAGCCTTCGCGCTTGCGGTCTTCCATAGCCGATTCGGAACGTTTGTCATCGGCTCTTCCGCCGCGTTCGGTAACGCGTGTGGCAGCGATTTCATCAATGATGTCCTGCAGGTTGTGCGCTTCGGAAAGCACCAGTCCGGTACAGCTTACATCGCCGATGGTACGGCATCTCACCGTCATTTCCTCAACCTTTTCTTCGGGTTTGAGTTTCATAAAGGGAGCGGCATCCAGATACATACCGTCGCGTTTAAACACTTTGCGGCGATGGGAGAAATACAGCGAGGGCATCTCGATGTTTTCCTGAAGGATATATTGCCATACGTCCATTTCCGTCCAGTTGCTGATGGGAAATACGCGGAAATGTTCGCCCATGTTTTTCTTGCCGTTGAAGATGTTCCACAGTTCGGGCCGCTGGTTTTTGGGATCCCATTGTCCGAATTCATCGCGGTGCGAGAAAAAGCGTTCCTTGGCACGCGCCTTCTCTTCATCGCGGCGGGCGCCGCCCATGGCGGCATCGAACTTGTTTTTTTCGAGTGCATCGAGCAAAACGGCCGTTTGCAGTAGGTTGCGGCTTGCGTTGTACCCTTTTTCCTCGGTTACCATACCTTTGTCGATAGCTTCCTGAACGGAGCCCACCACCAAAGTGGCACCCAGTTTTTCCACCAGATGATCCCTGTATTCGATGGTCTCGGGAAAGTTGTGCCCTGTATCGATATGCAATAAGGGAAAGGGGATTTTGGCAGGGTAAAAGGCCTTGTAGGCCAAATGGGTCAATACGATGGAATCTTTTCCGCCGGAAAAGAGCAGAACCGGATTCTGGAACTGGGCGGCCACTTCACGTATCACGTAAACGGCTTCGGCTTCCAGCACCTGGAGGTGTGTGGTTTTTTCCATAAAAACAGATTTAGGCCGGTTTATCGACAGGGAAAACCTCCCCGCTACCGGATCCATCTGCAAAGGTATATCTTTTTGACTTATCTTAAGGCTATCGCCGTCCTCATATACCTTCACGGGCGGTACCTTTGCCCGCTAAAGGTATATCTTTTCGGCGTATGTTGTGAAACAGACAGTCCTCATATACCTTCACGGGCGGTACCTTTGCCCGCTAAAGGTATATCTTTTCG
>CAMWNM010000034.1 GCA_947175635.1 uncultured Bacteroidales bacterium
CCCCCCTCATCCCGCGCAAATCTCACAGGAAATCGAAATCGTGGAAGATGACGTGGAAATCGAGAACGAGGTGGAAATCGATGCCGAATCCAATGAAAACACCGTTGTGGAAGAGTATATCGCCCCTCCGGTGGTAGAGGAAGAGGAAGTTCAGGAAGAAGAGATTTTCCAGATTGTAGAAGAGATGCCCGGTTTTCCGGGAGGCGATGAAGCCGTTTACAAATACCTGCGGGACAATATCCGTTATCCGGTAATCGCCATGGAGAGCGGTATTCAGGGCAGGGTTTATCTTACTTTCGTGGTTGAAAAGAACGGCAGTATCACGGATGTGAAGGTAATGCGTGGTATCGGTGGCGGTTGCGACGAGGAAGCGGTACGCGTGGTACAGAAAATGCCCAAATGGAATCCGGGCAAACAGCGCGGACGGCCTGTACGGGTGCTCTATTCAATTCCCGTTATCTTCACACTCAACTAGAGTTTAAACCGATAGATGTTCGACCCGCTTGCAAACCTTGTAAGCGGGTCGACTTTTAAAAGGCCTTGTCCCTATCGGCAATCAATGCAATACGCACAAGTCATGTCATCCAAATACGGAATCTGCCATTTGGCGCAAGCTCCTATCCGGGAAACCATTTCGCATGCATCGGAAATGGTTTCGGAACTTCTTTTCGGAGACCTTATCGCCATTAAAGACAAGTATCAGAATTGGTTCAAGATAGAAAGCGTTTTCGACGCATATGAAGGTTGGGTGGATGAAAAGCAGTTTCTTGCGCTTGAAACGGAAGAATTCGAAATGCATCGCGCCGACAGGAGCGAAGTGTATAGTGCCGATTTTGTTTCGGAAGTGGAACGCAATGCCGACCATTCGGTATTCCGTATCGGCATGGGCTGTCGTTTACCCCTTTACGAAAACGGCACGTTTAGGTTGGGCAAGTGGGAATATACCTACAGGAATGCGGTGATTGAACCCGAGAAAGAAGCCGAGGCCAAAAGGAAAGCGATTCTGGAAAGAGCCTATTCGATGTTGAACACGCCCTATTTATGGGGGGGGCGTTCTTCGCGGGCCATCGACTGTTCGGGCTTTACGCAGCTGATTTACCGTACCTGCGGCATCCGTTTGCTTCGGGATGCTTCCCAGCAGGCATCGCAGGGTACGCTCGTGCATCTGTTGGCCGAAGCGCAGGCGGGCGATCTGCTGTTTTTCGATAACGAAAACGAACAGATCGTGCATGTCGGCATCTACGATGGAAACGGTCATATATTGCATTGCAGCGGTCTTGTGCGCGTGGATCCGGTAGATCACGAAGGCGTTTTCAAACAGGAAACAGGAAATTACTCGCATTCGCTCCGTTTGATTAAACGTTTCATATAGAACGTCGGATGACATCCAACTTTTTTGTACCTTTGTAAAGAATATACGTCCTATACACAAGCGTGTTTTTCGCACAGGCGCATTTGTCGGACGATGATAATCGGTTGTTCTTGTAAAATCAGCCATCTTGAGTGCTTCACATATATTCAGAACAGTCGTAAACTTTAAATCTTATGAAATACAACACACAAAGACGGCCTTTGGTTTTTTCCGAATATGGAAGAGGCGTACAGGAAATGGTGGATTTTGCCGTCAAGATACCCAGTAAGGTGGCCCGGAACCGTGCCGCGCAAACCATTCTGCGTTTTATGCAGGTGCTTAATCCTCAGGTACGGGAACTGGATGATTATATGCACAAGCTTTACGACCAGCTTATCATCATGTCTGATTTCAAGCTCGACATCGACAATCCCTATCCTGCGCCTGAACGCAATCCGGCGGTGAAGGCGGTGCGTCCTTTCCATTATCATCCCACTTCGATACGTTACCGCTATTACGGAAAAACGCTTGAGGCCATGATAAAGCGGGCCACCGAGATGCCCGACGGTAAGGAAAAAGACGCCGTGTTGAATTTGATTACGGTGCAGATGAAAAAGTCGTATTATCTGTGGAACGACGATATCCTGAGCGATGAACTGGTGGCCGAGCATCTCAGCGAAATATCGAACGGCAGGCTTACCTATACCGATGCGATGCGCGGGGAGGTGTATTCCAACTTCTACAACAAACCCAGTCTGGAACGGAAAAACAAATACATCAATGTGAGCGCCTACGAAAATACCGGCCGCCGTTCCTACAACAACAACTACCACGGCAACAACTACAACAGCGGGTATTCGGGCCGCAGCCACAACGGCAACGGTAACGCTTACAACAACAGTTACGACAATACAGACAACAACGGCAACAGCAATAATACCGGCCGTCGTTATTACCCCTCCGGCCGCGACAACAGAGGCTTTATCCCCAACGGTTCCCGCTTTAAGAAAAGGAGGCCGTTTTGAGTTCTTTCGCCATTACAGGTGGATGCCGTTTGAGCGGATGTCTTGTTCCGCAGGGAGCCAAGAACGAGGCTTTGCAGGTAATCTGCGCCTGCTTGCTGACACGAGATAAGGTAACGTTGCAAAACGTGCCGCTGATCCGCGATGTGCTCAAACTCATCGAACTTTTGCAGGCGATAGGGGTCGAGGTGGAACATCCCGAAGAACATACCTTTACGTTTCAGGCAAAAAACATCAATGCCGATTATCTCCATACAGAGGATTTCCGCAAGAAATCGGGTTCCCTTCGTGGTTCGGTGATGACGGCAGGTCCGCTTTTGGCCCGGATAGGTTATACCGTAGTGCCGCAACCGGGCGGCGACAAGATTGGCCGGCGTCGTCTGGACACTCATTTCACCGGTTTTGAAAATCTGGGTGCGACCGTTTCATATCTGCCCGCCGAACATGCTTTTCAGGTGCAGGGAAACCGCTTGCGGGGCCGCTATATGCTGCTCGACGAGGCTTCCGTTACCGGAACGGCCAACATCATCATGGCCGCGGTGCTGGCCCAAGGCGTAACCACTATCTTCAACGCCGCCTGCGAACCTTATGTGCTGCAACTTTGCCGTATGTTGAGCCGCATGGGAGCCAAGATTATCGGTATGGGGTCTAATCTCTTGCAGATAGAGGGCGTGGGCGAACTGCACGGTACCGAACACCGTCTGCTGCCCGATATGATTGAAGTGGGCAGTTTTATCGGTATGGCCGCCATGACCCGTTCCGAAATCACGATACGGAATGTGGAACCTTTGCATCTGGGCAATATTCCGCAAGTGTTCAGAAAACTGGGCGTACAGATGGAAATCAGGGGAGAAGACCTTTATATTCCCGCCCAGGACCATTATCGGATAGAGAGTTCGCGCGACGGTTCCATCCTTACCGTTTCCGATGCCCCCTGGCCGGGATTCACACCCGACCTGATCAGTATCGCGCTCGTAACGGCCACGCAGGCCAAAGGCAGTGTGCTCATTCATCAAAAGATGTTCGAGAGTCGGTTGTTCTTTGTGGACAATCTTATCAGCATGGGGGCCAAAATTATCCTTTGCGACCCGCACAGGGCTACTGTGATCGGCTTGGATCGGGAATTCCCCCTGCACAGCATTTCGATGGTTTCGCCCGATATCCGGGCCGGTGTTTCGTTGCTTATCGCCGCCATGTCGGCCGAAGGTACCAGCGTTATTCACAATATCGAACAGATAGACCGGGGCTACGAACAAATAGATGTTCGTTTGAATCGTTTGGGTGCCCGTATAGAACGTATTGATTAATCGGTCTTTATACTTTCCAACCGATGTCTTTGTATGCCGATGTGCTTTTGCCGCTTCCCCTGCCGATGAGTTTTTCCTATCTCGTGCCTGATTCGATGGCCGGAACGGTAAAGGAAGGCGTGCGGGTATGCGTGCCTTTTGGCCGGAACAAGCTCTATGCGGCTCTGGTAAAACGGTTGCATACCGAAAAGCCTTCCGCCAGAGAAGTCAAATCGGTTATTTCGGTTCTGGATGAGGAAGCGGTGGTGAATCCCTTTCAGTTCGCTTTCTGGAAATGGATGGCAACTTACTATCTCTGTACCGAAGGAGAAGTGATGGCGGCCGCATTGCCTTCCGGATTCAAACTCGACAGTGAAACCAAAATCGTACTGAATCCCGAATTCGACGGCGATGTCTCGGCATTGAACGAACGTCAGCTGGATATAATTTCCGCTTTGGGGAACCGGGGCGAGTTGAGTTTGCAGGAAGCCGCCCAGGTGGCGGCGCAGGTAAAGATATTTCCGTTGGTGCGCACGCTCCGCGACAAAGGTCTGATTCTGATAAAGGAAGAAATTTCAGAACGCTACCGTCCGCTTATGCAGACGTATGTGCGTTGGACACAGGCTTATCGGGATAACGAATCCGCCCAAAGGGAAATATTCGATCGTACCGAGAAACGCTCTTTCCGTCAGTTGCAAGTCTTGATGGCCTATGTATCGCTGCAAGGGGAGGCGGAAGATGGGTGGATTAAGAAATCGCGCCTGCTTTCCTCACCGCAAACCACACCGGAAGCCTTGGCGGCCTTGGTGAAGAAAGGCGTATTTGAAACATGTCAGGGCCAAAAGAGCCGATTGGAAGAGCAGCAGGAGGGTGTGGATTCAGAAGTACGGCTCTCGGAGGCGCAACAGGAAGCCATGCGGCAGATTCTGGAGGGATGGAAGCAAAAACCGGTTTGCCTCCTGCACGGTGTTACCTCGAGCGGAAAGACAGAAATTTATATCCAGCTGATCCGTCAGACGCTTGCATCGGGCAGGCAAGTGCTTTTTCTTCTGCCCGAAATAGCGCTTTCTGCCCAGATGATATTCCGTTTGCGCAAGTATTTCGGCGATAAGGTGGGCGTGTATCATTCGCGCTATAACGAAGCGGAAAAGGTGGAGATTTGGAAAAATACGGGCAAACGGTATCCGGTTATTCTGGGTGCGCGTTCGGCCTTGTTCCTTCCCTACCGCAATCTGGGCTTGGTGATAGTGGATGAGGAACACGATACATCCTACAAACAGCAGGATCCCGCTCCCCGTTATCATGCGCGGGATGCCGCCGTATATCTGGCCCATCTGCACGGGGCAAAGATCTTGCTGGGTTCGGCCACGCCTTCGGTGGAGTCTTATTACAACGCTTTGCACGGAAAATATGCGCTTGCCACCTTGTTTACCCGCTACGGTGGTGTGCAATTGCCTACGGTACTGGTGTCGGATATCAAGGAAGAGAAGCGGCGCAAGATCATGCGGGGAAATTTTTCATCCCTCTTGGTGGAGAAAATGCAGCAAGCCTTGGAGCGAGGCAAGCAAGTGATTCTCTTTCAGAACCGTCGCGGATTTGCTTCCAGGATAGAATGCGAGGCTTGCGGTTATGTGCCGGTATGTGAAAATTGCGATGTTACGCTTACCTATCACCGACACGCCTCCTCGCTTAATTGCCACTATTGCGGCTACACCACGTCTTTGCCCGGAATCTGTCCGAAGTGCGGAAGTTCCGCACTTCGTCTCAAAGGTTTTGGAACAGAACGCCTGGAAGATGATTTGGCGATGCTTTTTCCTCATGCCAAAGTGGGAAGGATGGATTTGGACAGTACCCGGGCCAAAGGCTCCTTTCACCGTATCATAGAGGATTTTCGCGATCGCAGAATCGATGTGTTGGTAGGAACGCAAATGGTAACCAAGGGATTAGACTTCGACAACGTGGCCGTGGTAGGTATTGTGGATGCAGACAGTCTGATATCTTTTCCCGATTTCAGGGCTTATGAACGCAGTTTTCAGTTGATGACCCAAGTAAGCGGGCGGGCCGGACGCAGGGGAGGGGGAGGAGAGGTGATTATCCAGACGCACAAACCCGATTATCAGGTGATACGGGATGTGATGAACAACGATTATGCCTCCATGTACACCCATCAGATAGAAGAAAGGCTTTCGTTTCACTATCCGCCCTTTTACCGCTTGATCTGCGTGAGCGTACGGCACAAGGACGAAGCCGTGGTATGCGCGGCGGCCGATTTTCTGGCGCGGCGGTTGACGGAGATTTACGGCGGGCGGGTATTGGGTCCCGAATATCCTTTGGTAAGCCGTATCAATACCTATTATATCCGGGATATTCTTTTAAAGATAGAACGCACGCCGCAGATAGAGCGTATGAAAGAGCGTTTGCGCGAATGTGTGGGGGATTTTTCGGCCATGCCCGAATATCGGTCGGTACGGGTCGTGGTGGATGTGGATCCCCAGTAAAAACGGTCTTTATCGGTTTTTCCGGCCGTCTTTCTTTTTCTGAAAGGTATGCAGGAACGGCACGGAGGACTTCGGTTGGTTTACGAACAGAAAGATATCTTCGTTGTCTTTTTTCATCAGATAGTTTTCCCGTCCGTAGGTTTCCAAAAATTCGGGATCGGTCTTGAATCTATGAATCAAGGCTTCGTTTTCGGCAATCTCTTTCTGGTAAAATTCTTTCATTCGGTTCAGTTCGCGCAATTCCCGATAGGAACGAATCTGGTCGAAGACCGTGTTGGGAGAAAAAACGGTAATCCAAAGCAGAAACAGCAAGGTAACGATGATGTAGTTGCGGTACCGGTTCTCCCAAAAACGCCGGAAGCCTTGTCGCAGTAAAGAAATGAGGTAATTGAAAGACATGGCTTAGGGGATGATGAGGTTGAGTATCTCGTCGGCGTATTGACGGTTGTTGCTCAGTCGGGGAACTTTATGTTGCCCGCCCAGCTTGCCTTTTTCTTTGAGCCATTTCAGAAACGTACCCTCGGGAAGGGTGATGATCTCTGGTTTTTTGAGAATCAGGTCTTTATAGCGCTTTGCAGCATAGTCGCTGTTGAGCTCCTTGAGCTTGGTGTCTAAAAGTTCTGCAAAAGCTTCCGTGCTTTCAGGAGGTTTCTTGAACTCGATGAGCCATTGATGACGGGCGTGGTTGTTGGCATCCAGAAAGAAAGGTGCCGCCGTGTATTCGCTTATCTCGCTTTTGGTATGGGTACAGGCGAAAGCAAGCCCGGCATCGGCGTTTTCAATAATGAGTTCTTCTCCGAAAGTGTTGATGAAATGCCGTGTCCGTCCGCTGATGCGGAAACGATAGGGTTTGAGGGAGGTAAAAATGATGGTGTCGCCTATCATGTATCGCCATAAACCGGCGTTGGTGGAAATGATGAGGGCATAGTTCCGTCCTGTTTCCACTTCTTCTATATTGACCGTGCGCGGAGAGGGTGAACCGATTTCTTCGGTGGGCAAGAATTCGTAATACACCCCGTAGTCGAGCATGAGCAGCATGTCTTTTTCGTTTTCGGTGTGCTGGATGCCGAAAAAACCTTCGGAAGCGTTATAGGTTTCCCAGTACGAAAAAGGCGCGTCGATGAGTTTTTTGAATTGTTCGGCGTAAGGGGTGAAACTTACCCCGCCGTGTACAAAAAGCTCCATATTGGGCCATACCTCGCGCAGGTTCTGTTTGCCTGAAAGAGCAAGCGCTTTCTGCAAAAACAGCAAAGTCCAGGAAGGAACGCCGAGAAAGCTGCGCACGTCTTGCCTGATGGTGGTTTCGGCCATTTTCTGCAACTTGGCTTCCCATTCGTCCATCAAGGCGATATGTTTCCTGGGGGCGCGTTGGTGTTCGGCCCAAAAAGGCAGATTCTGCGTGATGATGGCCGATACATCGCCGCACCGGATATGGGGATTGTCGGGCCAGGCATGCAGGCTGCCGCCCATCGATATGTTTTTTCCGGAAAACACGCCGCTTTCAGGATGCGATTGCAGGTACAGGGCGAAGAGATCCTTGCCGCCTTTGTAATGACAGCGGTAGAGGGCCTCGCGGCTTACGGGAATGTATTTGCTTTGGGAATGAGTGGTGCCGGAGGATTTGGAAAACCATTTGATGGATTCGGGCCACAACAGTCCGTTCTCGCCACGCATGAGGCGTTCCACATAGGTTTGCAGGTCCGGATAGGTGATAAGCGGCACTTTCCGGCTGAAATCCTTGGCCGACCGTATTTCCGAAAAGCCATATTTTTTGCCGTATTCGGTATCGGCAGCCTTCTGGAGCAGGCAGTTCAGCTGTTTTTGCTGTATCTGACCGGCATGTACGGAAAAACCGTCAATTTCCCGTAGCCGCTTTCGCATCAACTTGAGATAAATGGAGTCGATAAAAGACATCGCCGATCTTATTTGGGAGCAATACGAACCAGATAAGCGGCGATGACGCCGTAGATAAAGACGGGTAACAAAGCCGCAGTCCAGACGGGCATGGTGCCGGAGGTAGCGAATACTTTGGATATCTGCATGAACAGGATAAAGGTAAAGGCCAGGGCAATGCCGGCGGCAAGGTTCCTCCCCATACCGCGGCGGGTTTTGTGCGAAGAGAGCGAAAGCCCTATCAGGGTGAGGATAACGGCCGAAAGCGGGTGCAGGAAACGTTGCAGTCTTTCATAGCGGTAATATACCACCAGACTGCTGCCCCGTAACTTTTCTTTCTTGATGAGTTGGTTCAGTTGATGGTAATTCTGCTCGTCAACTTTCACGTAGTCAGCGGCGAAATCCAGGGGCCGGACAGGCAGATCGATTTCTTTCCGTCTTCCTCTTTCCACCTGTTCCCCGTCGGCAAGCAGCACCCTGCTTACATAATCGTTCAGAATCCATACGTTTTTGGCCGAATCAAAGCGGATGTTGCGTGCGTTGAGTTTTTCCAACAGCCGGTTTCCTTCTATTTTCTCAAACGAGAAACGGTAGCCCACATCCGCCCTGTTGTCGAAACTTTCCACATAGTAGTAGGTGTTGCTGTCGAACTGGAGATGGATGTTGGTGTTGGCGTTTTGATAAGACTTCTTGATATAAAGCCGTTCAAAGGCGATGCGGTCTTTGTTTACGTCAGGAATCACAAAATTGGCCAGAACAAGGTTGAGCGAGCCGATCAGCAAGGCGCAGAGGATGTAAGGGACCATGAGGCGGTAAAAGCTGATGCCTGAACTCAGGATAGGTACGATTTCCGTATTCTGGGCCAACCGGGAAGTGAAAAAGATAACGGCGATGAAGATGAACAGCGAGCTGAACATATTGACAAAATACGGAATGAAGTTTACGTAATAATCCCATATGATGGCATGCAGCGGAACATCCTTTTCCAGAAAATTGTCGAGCTTTTCGGAAATGTCGAAAATAACGACAATGATGATAATCAAAGCAATGGCAGCAAAAAAAGACCCCAGGAACTTCTTGATGATGTACCAGTCTATCTTATGCATCTTCTCTGTCTGATTTTTTGGCTTTGGCGTTCAGAACGGCTTTCGCCCTGAACAAATATGTTTTTACGGTTCCCATCGGCAGACAGGCTTCTTCGGCAATCTGGCGGTATTTCTTGCTTTCGAGATACCGTAAGGCAAACACTTTCTGGTACTTTTGTGGCAGAAGGTCCATCAGTTCGCGCGGATTTTCCACGCAGTGTTCCATTTCGGAATCCCCGTTCTCTTCAGGAAAACAGACGGCAAGGCTTCCTTCTTGCAAGGAAGCGGTTTTTTCCAGCCCGTTTGTCCTGCCTGTTTTACGCAGATAGTCGATGCAGCTGTGGTCGGCGATGTTGTAGATCCATGTGCTGAAAGCATAGCGTGGGTTAAACGTATGCAGTCCGTTGAAGACCTTGGCAAAGGTCTCCTGCAAAAGATCCTCGGCTTCCGTTTCGTTGCCGATACGTCCGGTAATGAACTGCAGAAGCGGTTCGTGATATTTGTTTACCAAACGGGAACTTGCAACTTGGTCGGAAACCGTCAGAATCGACTCCACCAACCGGCGGTCATCTTCCCTTTCTGTCATGCTCGGCCGCGTTTCTTGCCCCAACAAAGGGCAACCTGCAAAGGTAGATATAAAATCTCATACAACGGAAGGCAGAGCCACAGCAAACCGGAGCGGATCACATTGCCTGCTTTCTGCATGACGACCGCTTGAATCACAAACTTGAAGAGCGCAACGGCGCCTGCGGCGATGATCCATACCGGCAGCAGAGGATATCTGCCCTGGTTCATGCCGGAGGCGAAATAAAGGATATTGCCTGCCAGGAACAGAAAAAACAAGGGTGTCAGCCACCGATACAGCCTTATCTCGGTTCGGGCGCTTGATTTCTGGCTGTAGAGCGTGTTAAGGTATTGCTTTTCGGAGCGGTAGGTGCCGGTATGGCCGTGGGGATCGGTGAAACGCACTTCTGCCTGCGGGGCAAGTTGCAGGGCAAGGTCTTCTTTTTGGGAAAGATGGGGGCAAAGCCGGTCGAATACACCGGTATTGAGGGCATAGGTATCCGTATAACCCTGATGTTCCAAAAAGAAACTTTTGCGGTAGGCTATCAAGGTGCGTCTGCCGGTAAAAGCCTTTCCCTTAAGGGCAAAGCCGATGTATTGCAGGGAGTTTTCGGCATTTCGCCAACCGGAGAAAGAGCAGATGCGGGTTTTGCGTGCGGAATTGACAGGATGCCCTATCACGATATTGGTTTTGGGGCCGAACGCCGCCTGCATATAGTCGATGCAGTACTCGGAAGTGGGACGGAACCGGGGGTCGGTAAGGATAACGTACTCGTTTTCGGCCGATTTCACCCCCACCGAGAGTGAGAATTTTTTCTCGTCGAAAAAGTTGATGCTCTGGTTGGCGTTGATGAGCTTGAGTTTATCGTAACGCCGTGCGAATTCCTGCAAGAGGGAGGCGATGTCTTCGTCGGTGTTTTCGTACACCACAATCACTTCGAAACAAGGGTATTTCTGCTCCAGCCAAAAAGTGAGGTTCTTTTTGAGCATCTCGTATTGGTTCTTTCCCGAAATAACTACCGAAACGGGCTTTTTTTCCTCTCCCGGCACGGGGACGGTGTATTTGAGTAAACGGGCGTAAACGTTGAAATAAAAACGAACCAGACCTGCCGCGGTCAAAAACAATCCGCCCAGCAGGATCCATTCCCATAGATCAAGTCGGTAGTAAAGTTCCATAGCACGCAAAGGTACGCGAAAGTTTTTGAATAGGGAGGTATTTTTACCGGTACAGGGTCTGGGCATAATCCAAACAAGTTTGGCTTCTGCGCTCGACTTTTGTACCTTTAACTATCGTCGAAGGTACAGGGTCTGGGCGTAATCCAAACGAGTTTGGCTTCTGCGCTCGACTTTTGTACCTTTAACTATCGTTGAAGGTACAAGGTCTCGGCATAATCCAAACGAGTTTGGCTTCTGCGCTCGACTTTTGTACCTTTACATTTTGCAAAAGCAGGTTTTTATGCAGTTTGAAATTCAGGCAAGGGATACCGTCGGCAAGGCGCGGGCGGGAGAGATCACCACCGATCACGGTAAGATACAGACGCCCATTTTTATGCCCGTGGGCACGGTAGGGTCGGTAAAGGCCGTGCAGGCGCGCGATTTGGTGCAGGATGTTCAGGCTCAGATAATTCTGGGCAATACATACCATCTTTATCTGCGTCCGGGGTTGGAGGTGTTGCGCAAAGCAGGCGGCATTCAGAAATTCAATGCATGGAACCGCCCCATGCTTACCGATAGCGGCGGTTTCCAGGTGTATTCGCTTTCCGGCACACGCAAGATCCATGCCGAGGACGGAGTGGAATTCCGCTCCCATATCGACGGTTCCAGACATTTGTTCACGCCCGAGAAAGTGATGGATATAGAACGTTGCATCGGCGCCGATATCATGATGGCCTTTGATGAATGCACGCCCTATCCCTGCGAATACGGTTATGCGAGAAAGTCTATGGAAATGACGCATGCGTGGTTGGACCGTTGCGTGAAACGTTTTACCGAAACGGAACCGCTTTACGGCTATTCGCAGGCTTTGTTCCCGATTGTGCAGGGAAGTGTTTATCCGGAACTGCGCAGGATTTCAGCCGAAAAGGTTGCCTCCGTGCAAGTGGCCGGCGGGTGTGCCATCGGCGGTCTTTCGGTAGGCGAGCCCAAGGAAGTGATGTATGAGATAACAGAGCAGGTATGCGATATCCTGCCGCAGAACAAACCCCGTTACCTGATGGGGGTGGGAACGCCCGAAAACATACTGGAAGGCATCGCCCAAGGTGTGGATATGTTCGATTGCGTAATGCCTACCCGTAATGGCCGCAATGCGATGCTGTTCACCAAAAACGGCATTATGAACATGAAAAACAAAAAGTGGGCGGAAGATTTCTCGCCTATCGAAGAAGATGGTGCCAGTTATGTGGATACGCTCTATACGAAAGCCTATCTGCGGCATCTTTTCCATGCTCAGGAACATTTGGCGGCCATGATTGCCAGTCTGCACAATTTAGCCTTCTATCTGTGGCTGGTAGGCCAGGCCCGTCGGCATATCCTTGCCGGCGATTACACCGCTTGGAAAAATTCGATGGTGGGGCGGGTGATGCAGCGTCTGTAGGCGCGTGTTCAGAAAAAGCGCCTGATTTAAAAAGAAAGGCGGGCGTTTAAAACGCCCGCCTTTCTTTTTAACGGTTAAACAATTTGAGGGTCTGGCTTTGCCCCGAATGCGGGTTTTGCAGAACAATCAGGTAAAAGCCTGCGGGGTAGTTTCCAAGCGAGATCCGGAGCGTATGCTTTCCGTTGTCGAGCTGCCGTGTGCCATAGTGGTGGAGCAAACGTCCGTCGGGCTGATACAGACGTATCGAGATCGTGGTGGGCCGAGGCACATCCACCTGAAGATCCGTATGTCCTGAAGCGGGATTAGGCTGTAAGTCGGCATACCAGCCGAGGCAGGAGGAAGAAACTTGACTGCTTGCCGGCGTGTATTGAAGCAACCAAATCACGCTGTCTTTGAAATCGCCCTGATGGGATACGAGGATCTTGCCTCCGGCGTCGCTCATCCGAAATTTACCCTCTCCGCTGCCGTTATTGATACCGTCTCTGTCTTTCAGCACAATAAGGAACTGCAAAATCTGCAACTGCGGCAGGAAATAGATTCACAGAATCGGGAATTGAGTTCTAATATGCTGATATTGAGTGAAAAGAAATTCTTTTTGCAGCAAATGCTCGTGCAGTTTGAGAAGTTCAGGACCAAAGGGGATATGGTGGAGTCTTGCGAACATGCCTTGCGTAAGATGATTATGGAACATATCCGGAGCGAAGATGAATGGGATTCCTTCAAAATGCATTTTGAAAAGGTGCATCCCGGTTTCTTTGCCAAATTAGAAGAGCGCCATCCCAATTTGTCCGGTAACGATCTCAAACTATGCGCCTATATAAGGATTGGCTTGTCTATCAAACAGATTGCGCAAATGACGGCGGTCTTGCCGGCCACGATAAAGACAAACCGTTATCTGTTGCGTAAAAAGATGCGGCTTACCGAGGAACAGTCGCTCGACCATTATATCAATAGCCTCTAAGGTATTGTCTTACATCAGGTCGGCTTCTATCTCCATCAGGAGATCGTTCCGGCAGATGTGGGCCTCCACCGCCGTGCATACACAGCCGGCAGGGTAGTGGGCGGTAAAGATTCCGTTGGCCTTTTTTCCCGGCTGCCCCGGTTTCACATACATACGGGCGCGGCAGAAAGACAGGACCTCGTGGAGATCGGCTTCACGCACCAGTTCATCGATAAATCCCAGGGTGTTCCGGGTTTGTTGTTCAAGGTTGTTTTGATCAACGGTTTCTTCTCCCCGAATGGAGGCGGTGCCGGAGACCATGGCGAATACCGCCGTGTTTCCGTTTTTGAGATAACGTCCCCGTTCAAAAAGCGGTGCCTTTTTCGCCTCTTCGCCTCCGGAAGGTGTGTCGAAGAGGCTTTCTCCAACCAGAGAGCGGCTTTGGTATCGGTAGGCGTCTTTTTGCACAGGGCTTTTCATTGCAAGATTTCCACAGGCCGCATCGGTTTTTACGGCCACAAAATCTATGCAGATGCCCGGATAGTTCATGCCGATGCCGGTGGCGGCGGGATACTGGCTCCTGTCCTGCTTGTTTTGGTAATAGACAGCTCTTATGTCGTTAAATATCTGGTAATTCTGCAATATCTTGCCTTCCGCGGAACTCAGATCGAGAATATGGCCTATGTAGTTCCATTGGCGAAACAGGCTGTCGAAAGAATATCCTTTGTGTTTTAAGAGCGAGGACACCTGTTCAAAACAGTTCACGGCCGCTTCCTGTACGGGATGGATGCCGTTTTGGGCCGGGCGGTAGTCGGCGTTCAGCCCCGAACTCCAAAGTTCGCTGATACCGTTCCGTTCTATTTCCACGAAAGGCAACCCCTGCCATGTATCGAAACGGCAGGAGGCGGAAGAGGCCACGCTCCAGATTTCGGCACAACACAAGGCATCGGCCAGGGGTGCCTGCACCGCTAAGCCGATGGCCGGCACTTTCTCCGGCATACGCTGATGGATGGCCCCGGCGATATGCTTTTGCGCATGGGCGAGGCTTCGGGGCAGCTGTCGGAAAAAGCACTGCACCTTAAACACCTGCCGGCCTTCCCGGCACAAGTTTTCGATTCGGTCAACCAGTCCTTCCACCGCCGTATCGAAGTCGGCCTGCGGCAGGGAAATATATGCGTGATATTGTTTCTGTGTCATGATAAGCCCTCAAAGCGACAGCGAAGATACGATGTTTGTTCGACTTTGTTATTTTTGTACCCGAAGCCGTCTTGTCTTTCTTTCCGATGCCCGGGCGGCCCTAAACCGACATACATGGAAAACGTTTTGATGTATCTCCGCTTAGGCTTGGTTTTGGCCTTGTATCTGTCAGGCCCTTTCCTGATCATTTGGCTGTATCGGAAGTTTAAGGTTTTCTCCAAGCTCGGCACCATCGTATTGGCCTATGCCTTGGGTATCGTTATGTCGTTGAGCGGTCTCACGGGCGAAAATCTTCCGGGCGCCGCCTTTTTAACCGCCGCCCAGAACAATCTCCAGAACATCTGCATACCCTTGGCGTTGCCGCTGATGCTGTTTTCGGCCAATTTCCGTTTATGGATGAAAAGTCTGGGGCAAACTTTCGTGAGTTTTTTTTGCGGTATCGTGGCCGTAGGTTTGGCCGTATCGCTTGCATTCCTGATGTTTAAAAACAGCGGCATAAACGAACTGGACAAAGCCGCCGGACTCATGATGGGCTTCTACACGGGAGGAACGCCCAATGTAGCCTCGCTTAAAATGGCCTTGCAACCCAGTTCCGAAACTTTTCTGTTGGTAAATACCTTCGAGATCTTCGTTACATTCTTTCTGCTGGCATTTCTGGTAGGAGGCGGCTACAAACTTGTTCGCCGCTGGCTGGTGTATGTGCCGGAAAACGATTCCTCCAAGCCGGAGAGTGGGGAACAGATCGGGAGCGAGGCTTCTTTTGAAGATTATGCCGGCATGATGCGCCCGGCGGTCTTGAAAAAACTGCTTTTGCCTTTTTGCTGTGCACTGTTGGTTGTGGCTTTTGCCGCCGGAATAAGCTTTTGCTGGGTGGCGGCCGATTACCGGGTTATTTCGGTGGTGCTTGTCGTAACCACCCTGTCGATAGTGTTTTCGTTTTGGAAAAGGTTGCGGCTCACCCCCAAGATGTTTGAATTGGGTATGTATTTTATTTTGGTGTTCAGTATCATTGTTGCCTCCCAGTTCAGTGTTTCCCGTGTGGGCGCCGATACCTGCGGTCTGTTGCTCTTTATCCTCTCGGTGCTGTTGCTTTGCCTCGTCTTTCATTTTCTGTTGGCCAAATTATGCAGGGTGGATGCCGACCTCTTCACCATTTCAGTGGTGGGATTGGTGTTTTCGCCGCCCTTCGTGCCTACCGTGGCCGGCTTGATGCAGAGCCGCCGCTGTCTTTTGAGCGGTATCGTGGTGGGACTGATGGGGTATGCGGTGGGAAATTACTTAGGCATAAGCCTCTATCTGCTTTTAAGCTGAAAATATCTCTGTTCTGCCTACCTTTGTATCTGTTAATATGCCAATTGTTGCACTATGGTGTTTTTTAAGATTGTGGAGAGAAAGCCTTTCCTATACTATTTCTTCAGAGGATGGGTTTCGCTGATATTCAAGAAAGCTTATTTCCGCCGTTTTTATTTTCTGCAAAAAGAAAATCTTCCGCCGGTCGGTACACCCATCCTGATGGTGTCCAATCATCAGAACGGATTGCTTGATGCCTTGGGCATTCATTTTTCTTTGCCGTTCGCTTATGTGCCGGTTTTTCTGGCAAGAGCCGATATCTTTAAAAAGGCAGGTACAGCCAAGATTCTCAATTTCTGTAAGGTGATGCCCATCTACCGTCAGCGCGACGGCAAGGACAATCTGGGTGAGAACGCGGCCATTTTCGATGAAGCGGCCAAGCTGATGGTAAGGGGGTATCCGGTAGGTATGTTTCCCGAAGGGCAGCATCAGGACGGGCATTTTCTGGGTCCCATCAAGAAAGGGTTTGCCCGTATTGCCTTTGAGTCGGCCCAACGCAACGGCTTTCCCGACAATATGGTGATACTTCCCATAGGCAATCATTATTCGGATTATTTTGCCTGTCGGCCCGAGCTCTGTATCCGTTTCGGGAAGCCGGTGCCGTTGTGTAAGTATTACGATATCTATAGGGAAAATCCACCCAGGGCCATGACGCTTTTGGCCGAAGAGGTCAGAGAGGCCATCCGGGCCCAGATGTTGGATATTCCTACCGAACATTATCCCACTTACGATTTTTTACGGGAAGCCGTCAGGGGAGCCGTGTGCCGAAAGGAAGGCCTTGATATAAGGTACTTTCCGCATCGGCAGGAAGCCGATTGCCGGTTGATGGCGCATATCGCGCAGACCGATCCGAAAAAAATGGAAAAAGTGCGTGCCGCGGCCGATCAATACCGCGCGGCCCTGCAAAAATTGCGTCTTCGGGCCGGGGATGTGGAAAAGCCGGTGGCTTTTCTGCGGGTATTGGCCGATGTGTCGCTTTTGGCGATCGGGTTTCCTTTCGCTCTCTACGGCCTTTGCTTTACGGGACTTCCGGTATGGCTGGGAAGAAGGAAAGCCCGTCAGATAGCCATGCGGATCAAGAATCCGATGTTGCAGGCCAGTTTCGACTTCGCGATTACGCAGATCATCGTTACAGGTTTGTTTTATTTGATATACATTGTCCTCTATTGGGTATTTATCCGTTCCTGGATGTGGTTTTTGCCTGTATTGGCAAGTTGGGTGCTTACCCGCGCCTTTTGGCAGGATTGGCTACATTACGCCCGACGCGTGGGCTATCGTTTGCGGGCGTTCTTTTGCAAAAAGAACAAATATAAGGAATTAAGAAAGTTAAGTGCCGGGCTGGAGGCCTGGGTGATGGAAAGATAAGCACCGTACTCAAAGCGGTCTTGTCAACCCTACCGAAGATCCTGTCATTGGATTGTGTGAAATCGGCACTTTTGCTCTTTTGGATGCGGATACCGGTTTTGAAGTTGGGCCGTTTCGTTTTGGCGATTATAGATAAATGGTTGTTATATAAATATTCCGGATTCGAATAATTGTCCGTCCGTATTTTTCAAGATTGAGTTTCAGATGCACATCGTATGTTGCGGCAAACTGATCAATGGGCGTAGTTTTTAACCATCTTTGGCAAAAATCGACTATTCCTTTTTTTTGTAACCCAATATCACGCAGAAATGGAAGATATCAGGTAAATCAGATCCGTTATAGTTCCCGGCAAAAGAACCGTCCCCCTGACGGCTGCAAAAAAAAAATGTCCAAAATGGACACATTTTTTTGCGGCATTGTTTCTTATCCGGAACTTTACAACGGGAAAACGTCGGTCGAAGACCAACGTTTTCGATAAGCCATGCGCAGAAGCCAAGCATGCTTGGCTTTTGCCATGCCCCCATGAATAAACCCCAAAACAGATAGAATATGAAAACTTTTAGAAACGCCGCCTTTCCGCCCCGGGATTCAAATCGCTTTGCTTCCGGAACACAATCGCATTCGTATGAGAATATTGTAATTTTAAAAATTTAAAACAATGAAAACAAACAAATTTCATAATGAAGGATATCTCCTTCGGGCCCAAAGAATCCAAGAAATCGACAGAATGTACTACCAACCCTATCAGGCTTCCTGTCACAAGAAAGTGTGGCAACAGCATGTCTATCCTGTATTCGGTTGCAGCTACAGGGCATTTCTGCGGTATCTCAAGACGGATACCTCGAGTTTAGCAGACAACGGCGCTACCGCTTCGTTAAAGAAGTAGGTGGCCGGTCTCCTCAACAAACCGGGCTGTGGATTTCCATAGCCCGGTTAAAACGGAAAGAGTTCGGCATTGTGCCGAACTCTTTCTATTGCTGGATTATATGTCAACTCATGTATGATCGCCCCAACGAAACCTCCAAAAGCGGGCGGCAGGAAGAGAAACCTCTTCCAGCCGCCTGTCATTTTAAAGAGAAGTGATTTAAAAACCGGTTAAACGGTGTTTAGTTGAGACCCAACCTTACCAACTCGCGGTATTCCTCAGCGGTGCAGGTGTAGAGGGTGTAGGCACCGGAACTGTAAAAGTCCATCATATCCGCAAAACGTTTTTCATCCATCATATTTTGCAAAATGGCACGGTTCTTCCTCATAAGGGAGTTGGGTACATAGCCGAGAGTGTCGTATACTTGGTTAGAATAGTTCGTGATAAAACCTTCTGGGTACAGGTAAGGATCACTATAACGTTTAAGTGCCGTGTCATAAATAGCTACAAACACCACATTCTCCGAGCAAGTCAGCCAACCCAAGTACTCGGTACCATCAACGCCCTGATAATATACACCATCCTCAAAAACTTCCTGATCCCATCTTATGATATAATCGGAGTGGAAAGAAAAGGTATGGGCAAGGGTGTCACGTGCAAACATACCCGGCATATCTCTATAAAAACTTTGTTGATTAAACACAGAGTCCCACACATGATAAGACGGACCGAAGTTCCTCCATATGGCAAAATACAAACAAGCATAGCGCGACAATCTGTGCACGGAAACACTGTCCCCGACGATTTCAACGGCTTTTTCTTTGTTTTGCGACTCAATCCTCATTTCGAGGACAGCCTGCGCCAAAAGCCGCGAGGATTCCTTTTCTGCCGGTTTGTCACAAGCAACAAGCAGTATTGCGGTCAGCAACAACATACACTTTTTCATATCCTTTCAATTTTTGATTTTTGCACAAAAATAAAAAATATTTTTTTACGAAGTGAGCGAGAGCGTTGTCTTTACCAACATAAAGCCAACACCAAAGTCATGATATCCGGCCTCGCCATTTGGGTTGCGGTGAAAGACAATGGCGTCCCTTCCCGCACTCCATCTGATATCGTATGTGGTGATATAGTATCTGCTTTGCGGTGCAAGAGGGATAATCATATAGGTTCCGGCTTCCGGCGGCATCGTGATAGAGAGACATTTTTCATTGTCGTGATTTGTTTTTTGGAATTTCAACGGCTCCGATTTAAAGCCATACTGAATATAACCTTGTGCCATAAAATAAATGCCCACAATCTGGAAGTCGGTTAATTGTTTCTTGTCGGCGGCGGACATGAAGCCGGCGGCGGAGGTGGTGGCCAAATTGGAGGCAGGACTTGCCCAGGCGGCGGTTCCGGCGGCACTGTACTTCAGATATTGTCCCGTTGAGCCGCCGGAAGGAATATGCTTGTTTCCCGCAGTGGTCGGATGGGTGTAGTTATTGGCTCCTGTTGCGATACCGTCGAGCTTAGATTTATCGGCGGAAGACATGAAGCCGGCGGCG
>CAMWNM010000035.1 GCA_947175635.1 uncultured Bacteroidales bacterium
GTTTTAAATAATTTTCTTTGGTATCCTTGGCAATCATCTGGGATCGCTCGAAGGTCTTGTTCCTGTCAAACAATATACGATAGGTATAATGCCTTTGGTGGAACCCGGCGCCCACATTTTCGTGCAAGGCCCGCATCTTGGGATTGAAATCACCCACCCAGGAAAGTTCCAGATGCGTGTAATGCAGTTTTTTCATCACTTCGTTGAGATGCCAGAACAGCAAAGACTCGATGCCGGCGCGCTGATAACGGGGCTTGATGCCCATGATGGTAAGGCGGGTACGGGTCATTTTATGCCGCTTCTTCAGCCATAAGAAACGCAACTTATTGATCAAGGTAAGTTTTCCATTGAATTTCCGGAAGATGGGGGAGGCATCGGGAATCATGACCAGAAAGGCGATAGGTTCCTCATTGCAATAAGCGAACCATATCATCCTTTCATCGATAAGTCCCTTTCCCTCACGAAGTTCCTTGCGCATGGTCTCGGTCTGCAAAGGCACGAAATTTTCGTGGAACCGCCATGCGTCGTCATACACTTCCTTCATGTCGCGCATATACTTCTCCACCTTCTTCATTTCCAAATGCCGGCAGGAATATTCGGGTTTGGATCGCACCCAGTTTGCCACTTTCCAAAAACGTTCGGGAAAGGGTTTGGTATAGTCGAGCAGATTGCTCACCTGTTCAAAGTAAAGCTTGAAGCCGTAGTTTTCAAACAGTTCCTTATAGTAGGGAGGATTATAGTTCATGCCCCAGCCCGAGGCCGAGAAACCTTCCACAAGCAGCCCCCAGTAGTTGTCGTTCTCTCCGAAATTGATCGGACCGTCCATAGCTTCCATACCTTGTCCGATCAACCAGTCGCGACAGGCATCGAACAGCATGTCGGCGGCTTTCTGATCGTTGACGCACTCGAAGAACCCCATGCCGCCGGTGGGTTGTTTGAACGTGTACGCCTTCTTTCCGTTCACGAAAGCCGCCGTACGCCCGATCACACGGCCCCCGTCGTCATACAACAGGAAGCGGGTGGCCGCCCCGTTTTCATAAAACTCATTCTTGCCGGGCGTGAAGATAGCCTCTATCCTTTTTTCGAACGGAGCCGAAAAATCAGGATCATCACGATAGAAATCCCGCTGGAAACGATGCCAAGCGGCTTTTTCCGAGGCGGATAAGACTTCCTTTATCTGCATGTTCCACACATATTTACTACAGCGTCCATACAAGCCTGTACAGCGTGGTAAATATACGTGTTTTTTTCATACATTTGTTGCCTGTACAGTTTTAACACGGTTGCGCCATGGTTTTACACGAAAACGCGCTGGCTTACCTGCTACGTTTTTTAACCGGCCTGGACGAAGAGGCGCTTCTGCGGACATTCCGCATCGGATATACCGCCGAAGAAGAAAAATTTGCACATTACGACCTCGTTTTCATCCCTTCCGGATTTTTTGAATCCGAACACTACGGAAAACCGTCATCGATACCGGAAACTTTCCAAGAAATCGACGGCATCCCTTTTTTATACGGAAAACCATTGGTGGAAAGAAGGGGAGACACAGTTCTGGTTCATGCCGATCTGCCGGCATCGGCTTTCTTTTTCCTGAGCCGCTATGAAGAAATCTGCCGCCGCGATATCCGCGACAAACACGGGCGGTTCATCGGCCGGGAGTCTTTGGCCGGCCGGCACGGACTGCTCTGCCGACCCCTTGTGGACGAATACGGCATATTGGTGCGTCGATGGCTCCGGAGTGCAGGCAAAGACATTCCCGAACCGGAAGCCAAGGTGGCCAAACTATGGGTAACCCACGACCTGGACGCGCCTTTTTTCTGCAAAAGCCTACGTGCCGTGGCGCGGGAAACCTGGCGCGGGAAAGGTCTTCTGTATGCGCTGAAGGTGTTTTCCGGCAAAATACAAGATCCTTACGACACTTTCTCCTGGCTGTTCCACGAAGAGGAGAGCCGTCTTGCAAACCTCTCTTTCCCCTGGCAGACAATATATTTTGTCAAAGCCGGCGGAAAACATCCGCACGATCGTCCGCACTACAGACTGCACGCCCGATGTGTCAAAACCCTGCTTCGGCAGATCGCCTCCCATAAGGTTCTTTTCGGCCTGCACGGCAGTTACTCGGCGGCGGAAAACGGTGCTTCCGCACTGGAAAAAAAAGTGTTGGAAACTTTCCTGAAATACAGACTGTCCGTCGGCGGCCATAAGATTTTTCTTTTCAGAAGCCATTATCTGCGTTCGCGCGAACCGGAAGATTTCCGCAAGCTGGAAAAGCTCGGCATCACAGACGACTTCACGATGGGATTCGCCGACATGGCGGGGTTCCGTCTCGGCACCTGCCGCCCCGTCTTATGGATAGACCCCGCGCGCGGGGTTCTGACCGGACTGGTGCTGCATCCGCTCACGGTGATGGACAACTCTCTCTATCAAAAAGAATATATGTATCTCAACGAAGAAAAAGCCCAAGCGTACTGCGCCGGTCTTTTCGAGAACACCCGCAGGTTCGGCGGCGAGATATGCATCCTCTGGCACAACACCACGCTGCTCGGCAATGCCTATCCGGGTCCCGCCGTTCCGTGGGCGCGGTCTTTCTATACACATATTCTTGATTATTTGGCGAATATGAAAAACCCCGATACGGATTCTGAAAAACACCCTCTACGTTGTCCGCTATGAAAATCCTGATTGTCTGCGATGTCTTCCCACCCGAATTCGCCCCCCGCATGGGCTATCTCTGCAAATACCTGACCCGATCGGGATGTGTGGCGGACGTGATCTGCGAGCAGTATTCCGACGACAACCGGTTCTCCTTTCTTTCCGATCCGGTAGGCAACGTAAAACGTATCCGCTTTTTCCGCTCGTTGCATTTGCCTAAACCGGGAGCGGAGTGGGGGATGCTGGCTTTCCGCAACTTGTTTTTCCACTACAAGGATAGAAGATTTATTCGTGAAATTCAAAAAGATACTTCATTTTCAAACTACGATTTGGTGCTGTGCAGCACCTACCGTACCTTTCCCCTGCGGGCCGCAGAAAGACTGGCCAGACACTTCCATGTGCCTTTGGTGGTGGATTTGCGCGACATCGTGGAACAATACCCGGACAAGTCCTATCTGGCACATCGCCTGCCGTTCGCTTCATTCCTGACCCGGCACCTGCTCAAGGAAAGGAACAGCGTGCTTGAGAAAGCGGCCGCCGTGGTAAGCGTTTCGACATGGCATTGCGATTATCTGAAACGCTTTAATCCGAACACTCACCTGATTTACAATGGTTATGATCCGGAATTGTTTTTTCCGGCGCATCGGCCCGATACATGCTTCCGCATCATATTCACCGGCAGGATGCTCACTTCTAAAATCAGGAATCCGGATTGGGTGTTCGAAGCCGTGGCCCGATTGAAAAAGAACGGACGGATTTCAGCCGCCGATTTCCGGCTTTGCTGGTATGTGGAACCCGAAGGGAAAGGCCCGTTGCTGGAAATGGCAAGAAACTGCGGCATCGAAGACCTATGCGAGTACCACGATTTTATTCCCGCCGATGAGGTTCCGGCCTTGCTCAACAGCGGCTCCATCCTGCTGCAGACGGCCAACAAAGCCGATGAGAATGGGCCCAAAGGCATCATGACCACGAAATTTTTCGAAGCCTTGGCTATCGGGAAGCCGCTTTTGTTGGTACGGAGCGATGAAAGCTTTCTGGCCGCCCTTATCCACCGCTATCGTTGCGGTTTGGCGGCAACCGATGTAAAAAGCGTAGAAACATTTATTGAAAATCAATACAATAAATGGAAACAAACGGGAAATACACAAATTGCCGTACACCCGGAAATTTCCGGATTGTTTTCGAGGGAAGAGCAGGCAAAACAATTTCTGCAACTCTTCCACAATATTTTAAAAGATGATTGACACCCTGCCGCCCGATACATTATTTGCCCAGGACTGGTGGTGGGAGGCTGTCTGTCCGCCCGGGAACCGGCGCGTTCTGCAAACGGAAAACGGTTCGGTATGGAATATTGCGGTAGTCCGCCGACTGAAACATTTCAAATTCTATTCCATGCCGCCGCTCACGCAACATTCCGGACCTTATCTGACCGACAGACGGGACTTTATCCAATTGCTTAGCCTGATTCCCCGCAGGCAATCCCTCTGTCTGAACATAGGTTTTGAACTGAACGATAAGGAAACAGGAGTCGCAGAAGCACAGGGAATTCGGGTCGTGAAAAGGGTTACCCACCGCTTGGAAGACCTTTCCGATTTGACAAAGGTGTACCAAGGCGTAAAATCCCCTCGACAGCGGCAGATCCGCAAGGCGGAACGGCACTTGGCCGCCATACAGATAGAGGATATTGAACCGCTTATAAAATTACAGGAGGAAACATTCAGACGCAGAGGCATAAAAAACCCATATCCGTCCCAAACGGTAAGACAGCTCTATGCAGCGGTCAAGGCACACCGGGCCGGATGTCTGATTGCATTGGAGGACACACAACATCAGGTCATGGCCTGCGGGCTGTTCGTACACGATGATAGGATATGCTACAGCCTGACACACGGTTTCCACAAACTCGGACAAGATCTGGGCGCGGGGAGTCTCCTGCAGTGGGAAGGCATCAAATACGCGGCATTGAAAGGCCTTATATTTGATTTTGAAGGCTCTAATATTGAATCGATTGCAAAGTTTAATGAAAGTTTCGGTGCAACTCCCGTAACGTACTCCCGACTTGAACGGGAACGTACGTTTTTCCATATGATAAACCTGCTAAAAAAACGCTTATGAACGGACTCTACACCATTCTGTTGCTCTTGGTATCCAACGTATTCATGACCTTGGCCTGGTACGGGCATCTGAAACTGCAGGAAATGAAAATCAGCACGGGCTGGCCGCTGATTCTCGTCATTCTGTTTTGCTGGGGCATCGCCTTGTTCGAGTATATGTTCCAGGTTCCGGCCAACAGGATAGGATTCCGGGAGAACGGCGGACCTTTCAGTCTGGTGCAGTTGAAAGTCATTCAAGAGGCACTGTCGCTGATTGTGTTTACCGTAATAGCGATGTTCATGTTCAAGAACGAAACGTTTCATTGGAATCATGTGGCGGCGTTTGGGTGTTTGCTGCTTGCCGTTTACCTTGTCTTCAAATAGCCCAAAAAAGAAGGCGAGCTCCCTCGTTGCCTGTACCTTCCGCCTCGCACAAGCGGCGCTCCGACGCGAACTCCGCCGAGAGTGAAGGAGAGCCGCTTCGTTGGAAGGCTCGGCCGACTCGGTCTCACAAACGGAGGCGGGTTTTCTTGTTTTCAATAATCTTAGTTAACATAATATAAATTATATTCCAAAATAATCACCATTCTGACTTACCGCGTTCCCCCAATCGGCGCCGTATCAAATCCAGATTCAGACAGCCGATGTTGCCATCTCAATCAACTTCATATAACCATCGCACGACTAAAAAAAACAAGCCCGCCGGAAAAAGATCCGACGGGCTTCATCCTCATTAACAATGTCGTAAAAGATTCAATCGAATTTTTACTTGAAATATTCCTTCATGCGATCAAAAAAGCCGGGTTCCTTTCTTCCTGCTTTCACCTGGAATCCCGACATCTCCCGCATCTTCTCCAGCATGGCTTTTTCTTCCTTGCTGAGCGATTTTGGAACATCAACATTCAGACAAACAATCAAGTCGCCTTTTGGCATACCACGTTGTACCGAAGGAAAACCTTGCCCGCGCAACCGCATCAGCTTACCCGAAGGCGTGCCGGGCTCAATCTTGATGCGGGCCTTGCCGCTCAAGGTTGGAATTTCCACATTGGTACCCAATACGGCATCCATATAACTTACAGAAAGCGTGTAATGCAGATTCTGGTGGTCCCGCTGGAATTCGCCGTGCGGCAACTCTTCCACCCGTACCAGCAAATCGCCGTTGATGCCGCCACGGGGTGCCGCATTGCCCTTTCCCGCCACTGAAAGCTGCATGCCCGCCTCAACACCGGCCGGAATATGTATCGAGATCACCTCGTCGGCATAGGTAATGCCTTCACCCTTGCAATGCGGACAGGATTCTGTAATCACCTTTCCCTCCCCGTGGCATTTGGGACAGACATGCACCCGCTGCATCATGCCGAAGATGCTCTGGTGGGTCTGCACAACCCGGCCCTCGCCGTGACAGGTCTCGCAGGTCTTGAACGCATGGCTGTTTTTGGCACCGCTCCCCCCGCACTGACTGCAAGGCACGGCCTTATGCACCTTTATCTTTTTCTCCACACCGGAGGCAATCTCTTCCAACGTAAGCTTAATCGTAACCCGCAGGTCGGAACCCCGGGTTACCGTACGGCGGCTGCCTCTCGAAGAAGAACCGAATCCGCCGAAACCGCCGAATCCACCGAAAATATCTCCGAACTGACTGAAGATATCCTCCATGCTCATGCCGCCCATACCGCCGGCACCACCGAAACCGCCCGCTCCGCCTAAACCCGCATGACCAAACTGGTCGTACCGTTGTTTCTTCTCAGGATCGCTCAGCACCCCGTAAGCCTCGGCGGCCTCCTTGAACTTTTCTTCGGCCTCCTTGTCGCCCGGATTACGGTCGGGATGATATTTGAGCGCCAGTTTACGGTACGCTTTCTTTATTTCATCAGCCGAGGCGCTTTTGCTTACGCCCAGCACTTCATAAAAATCTCTCTTTTCTGCCATCGCTATACACTTTACCGGTTAACAGCCCACCACCACTTTGGCGAAACGGAGCACCTTTTCGTCAATGGCATACCCTTTCTGCACCACATCCAGCACACAACCTTTCAAACTTTCCTCCGGAGCGGGAATCTGCGCCACGGCTTCGGCCGTTTCGGCATCGAAAGGTTTGCCGGCCACTTCACATTCACTTACCCCCTGCTGTTTGAGGACATTTATCAACTTATTGTAAATCAAACCAACCCCCTCCATCAAGGCATCCTGCCCCTCCTCTTTTCCGCCCGTGGCTTTCTTGAATGCCTCCAGAGCGCGTTCCATGTCATCAATGACAGGCAACAATGCCAAAACGACACCCGAAGCCGCCGTTTTGATCATCTCTATCTTTTCCTTGTTTACCCTTTTGCGGTAGTTGTCGAAGTCGGAATACAAACGAAGATATTTGTCGTTTAAATCGGCCAACTGCGCTTCGGGATTTTCCGGCGAAGCCTGTCCGTTTGCTTCGGCAACAGGCTCCTGTGCCTTATTCTCCGGGGTTTCCTGCGGATTTTCCACTTCCGGGCCGGTCTGTTTATCGTTTTTCTTGCTCATCATCTTGTTTTTTTCAGGGCACGGGGCGCCCTCGGGTTCGCCACTGGGTATAGCAAAAACAATACCGTTTCCCCCTATACCGATTTTTTCTGCCAGAATGACACCCGCCCGACATTCATTTCCTCAACAGTCGGGCCGGGCCGGATTCAATCTCTTTCCCCGTTCCGGTTCCACTTCTATTTTCAAGCAAAATTCGTTAACTTTGAAGCCTTATACCCGGCAGGTTTCCCTGCCCTTTTTGGGAAAAATCATAATACGATATATCATGAAACAAACCCTTATCCCGCAAGACACCGTTAACGGCATCATCAGCCAGAACGGCCTCAAAAGCGTGGGCCAGGCCTCTATCCGCGAAGTGAAGAAGCTTATCAACGATGTGGAAAAGGCCTCCGGCACCAAGTTTATCCGCATGGAAATGGGAATTCCCGGTCTGCCCGCGGCAAAAATCGGCGTGGAAGCCGAAATCGCAGCCCTCAACAAAGGGGTGGCCGCGCTCTATCCCGAGGTGGGCGGCCTTCCCGAACTGAAGGAGGAAATCTCGCGCTTTGCCAAGAACTTCCTCAACATCAACGTGAATCCTGCCAGCTGTATTCCCACGGTAGGCTCCATGCAGGGCAGCTTCGCCTCTTTCCTCACCGTAAGCCGCGCCCGGAAAGGCAAAGACACCACCCTTTTCATCGACCCCGGCTTTGCCGTCCACAAGCAGCAGCACCGGGTGCTCGGCATCCCTTTTGAAACTTTCGATGTGTATAATTTCCGGGGAGACCGGTTGCGCGACAAACTGGAAAGCTACCTTTCCAAAGGGAATATCTCTTCCATCTTCTACTCCAACCCCAACAATCCCTCCTGGATCTGCTTTACCGAGAACGAACTGCGCACCATCGCCGAACTGGCTGCGAAATATGATGTTATCGTGATGGAAGACCTCGCCTATTTCGGCATGGATTTCCGCCACGACATCTCCACCCCCGGACAGCCGCCCTATCAGCCTACCGTTGCGCAATACACCGACAAATACATCCTGTTCGTATCCAGTTCCAAGGCTTTCAGTTATGCCGGACAACGTATCGGCATGATGATGATTTCGGACGTCCTCTATAAAAGTGAATTTCCCGATTTCAAGCAATATTACAGCAGCACCCAGTTCGGACACACAATGATTTTCGGCACCGTTTACTGCCTCAGTTCCGGTACGGCGCATTCGCCCCAATATGCCTTGCATGCCATTTTGAAAGCCGCCAACGAAGGCCGCTACAACTTTGTGCAGGAAACCCGCATCTATGGCGAAAAGGCACACAGGATGAAAGAAATGTTCCTCAAGAACGGATTCTTCCTTGTATATGACAAAGATGAAGACAAAGACCTCTCCGACGGCTTCTACTTCACGGTAGGGTATCCGGGCATGAGTAGCGAGGAATTGCTCCACAACCTGCTCTACTTCGGCATCAGCGCCATTTCTTTGGGCATTACCGGCAGTGAACGTCAGGGAATCCGCGCCTGCGTTTCCCTCGTCCCCATGGAAGATCTGCCCGAATTGGAAAAACGCCTTGAAATGTTCAAGGCCTATTTCACCGAATAAGAACGGACAACGGCGGCAACCGCGCCGCCGTATCGTTGCCGACAGAGGGTATGGATTTTGAAATAACGTCTGATTTCCAGCCAACCGGCGATCAGCCGCAGGCTATCGACCAACTGGTTTCCGGCATCTCGAACGGAGACAAGGCGCAGGTTTTGCTCGGCGTAACCGGTTCGGGCAAAACCTTCACCATCGCCAACGTGATTGCCCGGCTGAACCGCCCTGCCCTGATCCTGAGCCACAACAAAACCTTGGCCGCCCAGCTTTTCGGCGAGTTCAAGCAATTTTTCCCCCGCAACGCGGTTGAATATTACGTTTCCTACTACGACTACTACCAACCGGAAGCCTATCTGCCGGCCTCCAACACCTATATCGAAAAAGACCTTTCGATCAACGAAGAGATAGAGAAACTCCGCCTCAACACCTTGGCCAGCCTGCTTTCGGGAAGGCGCGACGTGATTGTGGTAAGCACCGTTTCCTGCATCTATGGCACCGGCAATCCGGCCGACTATCATGAAAACGTGATTATCCTCAATGTAGGGGAAAGAATAAGCCAGCGGGAACTGATGCTACGCTTGGTCAAATCGCTTTATTCCCGCAACGAAATCGAGTTCGCCCACGGCAAGTTCCGCGTAAAGGGCGATACCGTCGATGTATTTGTGGCCTATGACGACTACGCCTACCGCATCGTGTTCTTCGATGACGAAATCGAGAGCATCCGCAAGATAGACCCGCTCACAGGCACCGTTCTGGAGGAATTCCAGACCGTCCGGATCTATCCGGCCAATATGTTTGTGCCTTCATCTGCCCGTATTCAACAGGCCATCAAGGAAATTCAACTGGATCTAGGCAAACAGACGGATTTTTTCAAGGAAACCGGCCGTCCATTGGAAGCCAAACGCCTGGAAGACAGGGTAACTTACGATGTGGAAATGATCAAGGAACTGGGCTTCTGCACCGGTATCGAAAACTATTCCCGCTATTTCGACGGACGGGCCGAAGGGGTGCGCCCCTACTGCCTGATGGATTATTTCCCGGAAGATTTCATCACCGTGGTGGACGAAAGCCATGTTACCGTGCCGCAAATCGGAGCCATGTACGGCGGAGACCGGTCCCGTAAGGTAAATCTGGTGGAATACGGGTTCCGTCTTCCGGCCGCCCTCGACAACCGCCCCCTTACGTTTGAAGAGTACGAATCCCTCTCCGGCCAAACCATCTATGTAAGCGCCACTCCGGCCGATTATGAACTGGGGCAGAGCGGCGGCGTAGTCGTGGAACAGCTTATCCGTCCCACCGGTTTGCTCGACCCCGAAATCGAAGTGCGTCCCACGGCCCAACAGGTAGATGACCTTTTGGATGAAATAGAAAAGACCTGCGCCAAAGGGGAACGGGTGCTGGTAACGACCCTGACCAAGAAGATGGCCGAAGAACTGGCCCGTTACATGACCCGTGCCGGCATCCGTTGCCGCTACATCCACTCGGAAGTGGATACGCTTGAACGCGTGGAGATCCTGCAGGATTTACGCGCCGGTGCCATCGACGTGCTGATCGGTGTGAACCTGCTGCGTGAAGGCATCGATCTACCCGAAGTTTCGCTGGTGGCGATTCTGGATGCCGACAAAGAAGGATTCCTGCGTTCGGCACGCGCCCTTACGCAGATTGCCGGCCGCGCCGCCCGAAACGTGAACGGGCGGGTTTTGATGTATGCCGACCGCATCACCGACGCCATGGCCCAAACCATCGATGAAACCGCCCGCCGCCGCAACATACAGCATAAATACAATC
Organism: uncultured Bacteroidales bacterium; assembly: GCA_947175635.1. Lineage (GTDB taxonomy): Bacteria > Bacteroidota > Bacteroidia > Bacteroidales > P3 > Pullibacteroides. Next base: position 10,621 of record CAMWNM010000035.1, read on the forward strand.
AAAAACATCATATCACCCCCCGGCCGATTGTCAAGGCTCTCCATCAGGCATTGCCCGATACCCGCGGCAACGTCCCCAAGGCCTATTCGGAAGACCTGCACGCCCCGGTTTTCTCCGACCCGCTGTGGCAATATGAAAAGATGCCCGAATCTATTCCCGAACGTATCCTGTGTCTGGAAGAACGCATGAGACAGGCCGCCGCCAGTCTTGAATTCGTGGAAGCCGATGCCTGCCTGCAGGAGATAAACCGGCTCAAGGCCCTTGATGCAGAAAATTCTCCTAAGAATAAGAAAACAAAACATCTAAAATCATAGAACAATGAAAAAGAGCCCGAAATTCGACCCGGCTACCCGGATTCAAAACAGTTTTCACGGTGGTTCTTTCGGTGATGTGAATCCCGAAATTACCGACTCTGCCACCTTTATGTTTGCCAAAGGCGCAGATATGACCGCTACCTTTCATGGAGAGAAAGAAGGTTGTTTCCTCTATTCCCGCCATTGGAATCCCACCAATCTGAACCTGGCCAACGCCTTGGCAGCCATGGAAGGCACGGAAGCGGCTTGGGTGACAGCCTCGGGCATGGGGGCCATCACCAACGCCATGCTCCAACTGGTAGGTGCCGGCGATCATATCGTAGCCAGCCCAACCGTTTATGGCGGCACTTTCGCCTTTCTCAAAAATTACCTGCCTAAATTCAATATCGAAGTAACCTTTGTGGATTCCACCAAGCCTGCCGCGGTAGAAAAGGCCATCCGCAAAAACACAAAATTCATCTATACCGAAACGATGAACAACCCCATGTTGCGCATCGCCGATATTCCCGCCCTGAGCAGAATTGCCAAAAAGCACAAAGTGAAACTGGTGGTGGACAACACCTTTACACCTATGATTTTCTCCCCTGCCCGTCTGGGTGCCGATATCGTGGTGTATTCCATGACCAAATTCATCAACGGAAAGAACGATTGCGTAGCCGGGGCCATCTGCGGATCGAAGGAATTCATCAACTCGCTGATCGATGTAAACAACGGCACTTCCATGCTGTTGGGGCCTGTCTTGGATCCCTTGCGTGCCTCAAGCATACTCAAGAACCTCTACACCCTGCATATCCGCATGAAACAACATAGCCACAACGCTTTGTATCTGTCCAAGCGGTTCAAGGAAATCGGACTCAAGGCCAACTATCCCGGTATGAGCGAACATCCCGACCATAAACTGATGGTGCGCGACATGAATGCCGAATTCGGTTTCGGCGGTATGATCGCCATCGATCTGGAAACGGCCGAAAAAGCCAACTTTATGATGGAAACCATGCAGAAAAAAGGTGTGGGCTATCTGGCCGTTTCTCTCGGCTACTTCAAAACCCTGTTCAGCAATTCGGGCAAGAGCACTTCGAGCGAAATTCCCGAAGAATTCCAAAAAGGCATGGGATTGTCAGAAGGTCTGGTTCGTTTCTCGGTAGGCCTGGACAACGATATTGAAAACACCTTCGCCCTGATTAAAGAAAGTTTTGAACTCACCCAAAAGAAGTTTGCCGGCACAAGCACCAGAGCAACCAAAACTAAGGCAAAAGCAAGAAAGTAAGTCTTTTTATTCCAGTCAAAAGTAAAAGAAGGCGTTACCCGTGGGCAACGCCTTCTTTTTTATCACATGCGCTTCAACGCTAGATGCGATTCACGCTAACTCAAAGAAAAAGGCGTTGCCGCTCGGCAACGCCTTTTTCTTTTCCATATGCTAACCGACTAGCGTACGATGATTTTCTTGGAAGCGGTACCTTCTTCGGTAACCACTTTAGCCACATACATACCGGTAGCCAAACCCGCCACCGAAACATTTTCGCGGTTATTGTTGCAAACCTGCGATTTCAGCAATTTCCCATTCATATTGTAGATATCCACACGGAGGATGTTTCCGGCAACAGAGTTAACAACAACTTTGTCTACGGCCGGAACCGGACCTACTTCCACATATTTATCAACAGGATTGGCACTCTTTACAGCAGAGGCATCCGCCACGATGAAATACAGGCAAGGTTCACCGTCGGTGGTAGAGCGACCATCGCTGAAAACCCACATTTCAAAAGGAAGTACGGCATAACGGGTGTTGGGCTGCAAGGCTTCGCCTTCTTCGGGAAGGAAGCCTTCCTGACGTGTTCTGAAATAGTCCCATTCACCGTTATCTCCTTCTACACCCCACATATTCTGTTTGTTGAAATCCACCACAAGATAGGTGGCGTACGGTCTGTCAGACAAAAACAAATTGCCACTGGCATCCTGCGGGGGAAACAAAGTGGCATTCCACAATGTATCCTTTTCATCCCCGTCGTGGGGGAACACCACGCTGACACAAGTGTTGGCACCCGTTACTTTCGGGTCTGCGAACTTGGCTCCATACAAAGCCGTACCGGGGAATCCGCTTTCACGTTTCGGCAAGCAAGCCACTTTTACTTCTTCACTCTTGTTGAAGTTGTCGGGATCCTTGGGATAATACAAATCCGTGAGTACCGTGGTTCTGTCGCCATAATTCGAGTACGATTTATAGGTGGCCAGATTGCCTACCTGACCGTTATTGTAGTGTTTGAAATACAACGGCATGGAATCGTTGGCAGCCAATTTTGTGGAAGGCATACGCCCCACTTCGGCCATGACACCGGTCAGAAACATCTGATTAAAGTAACCATATGTGTTACCGAGCGTGAGGTTGTACCAACCATGGGGGGTAAAGTCGCAGGAATAACCGATTTCACCGCTTCCCATATAATCGTTCAACCAACCCGTACCCATGGGAAAGGTCCAAGAAGCCTGCAAAGCTGTCGGGAAATCATCGCTGGAAGGAGTACCCAACCAACTGATGCCGATATAAAAACTGCCGTTGGCACCTGCCGTCAGCAAAGACTGCGTTGCAACGGTATCCGTCTGCGTAATCTCGGCCTTGGCTGCGTTGGCGGAAGTCTGAATACGAAGCATCGACGCCTGCTTCTGGGCGGCTTTGCCCGGCATACTAAAGTCGTGTGCCGCCTTGCGTACCTGCGCGTTCGCGCCACCCGCCAAAGCAAGAGCGCAAACAAACATGATAATCTTTTTCATTTTAATAAAAATTTAGAATGTGTTTTGATTCTGTTTTCGTTGCTAAAAGCGGGGCTAAGATAGGCATATTTTTTGAATATGCCAAATACCTCCGGCCGTTTTCCATCGTTCTTTTCCCTTTCATAATAATAAGGGCCGCCCTCGGTATTCTACAGCAAGGCCTCTGTCAAAATTTCTTCAATCCGTCCGATATACGAGATAGCCAGTCCTTTTTTATAGAGTTCCGGTATCTCTTCCACCTGCGGCTTGTTTTCCTTGCACAAGACAATGCGGGTGATGCCGGCCCGCTTGGCGGCCAATATCTTTTCACGCACCCCACCGATAGGCAATACCTGCCCTCTCAGCGTGATCTCTCCTGTCATGGCCACCGAACTGCGCACCTTGCGTCCGGTAAGGGCTGAAACGATGGCCGTAAAAAGCGTGATGCCCGCCGAGGGCCCGTCTTTGGGCGTGGCACCCTCCGGCACATGAATATAGATGTTGCTTTTTTCCAACAGTTTGTAATCCATACCTAGTTCACGCGCATGGGCCTTGATATAGGCCATGGCCACCGAAGCCGACTCCTGCATCACCGTACCCAGGTTGCCGGTTATATGCAATTCTCCCTTTCCCGGCGCCACAGCGGCTTCGATAAAGAGCACATCGCCCCCCACCCTCGTCCAGGCCAGGCCGGTAACCACCCCCACGGTATCGGACTTGAGTTTTTCGGGTTCAGTGAAGAAAGGTACGCCCAAAGCGTCTTTAATAAAGTCCTTATCTACTTTCTTGCCCTTGCCTACCGCGGATTTTTGGCCCGAAACCATGTTCTTGGCCCTTTCCCGGATAATGGAAGCCAGGCTCTTTTCCAACTGGCGCACACCCGATTCGCGGGTGTATTCACTTACAATATGACGGATGATGGATGCGGAAAAGGCGATATCGCCGGTTTTCATGCCATGTTCCCTCAATTGTTTGGGAATAAGATGTTTTTTAGCGATTTCAACCTTCTCTTCCAACACATAACTCGGCACCTCGATAATTTCCATACGGTCCAGCAAGGCCGGATGAATCGTGGAAAGCGTGTTGGCGGTGGCGATGAACAGCACGCGGGAAAGATCGTAGTCCATCTCGATGAAATTATCATGGAAAGTGCCGTTCTGTTCGGGATCCAGCAGCTCGAGCAAGGCCGCCGAAGGATCGCCGTTGGCCGTCATGCCGGCCAACTTGTCGATTTCGTCGAGCATGAACACGGGATTGGAAGACTTCGCCTTGCGGATGCCCTGTATCACCCTGCCCGGCATGGCTCCGATATAGGTTTTGCGGTGTCCCCTCACTTCGGATTCATCATGCAGCCCGCCCAGCGACATTCTTACATACTTACGCCCCATGGCCTTGGCGATGGAACGTCCCAACGAGGTCTTCCCCACCCCCGGAGGGCCCACCAGACAGAGAATGGGCGCTTTCATATCGCCCCTGAGCTTGAGCACGGCCAGATGGGAAATGATACGCTCCTTTACCTTTTCCAGACCGAAATGATCTCTGTCGAGAATCCGCCGCGCCTTTTGGGCGTCGTAATTGTCGGTCGTATATTCATTCCAAGGCAATTCCACGAGCGTGTCGAGATAATTCAGCTGTATCGAATATTCGGGACTCATGCTCGGAATACGCTGCAGTTTCTGCACTTCCTTTTCAAAGTGCGCGCGTACTTCCTCGCTCCATTTCTTGTTCTTGCCCTTTTCCACGATATCGCGCGTTTCCTGTTCGGTGGAACCACCCAACTCGTCCTGAATGGTCTTAAGCTGCTGGGTCAGAAAATATTCCTTCTGCTGTTTGCCGATTTCAGCCTCCACCTTCTCTTCTATCTGCCGCTTCCACTCCAGCATTTGTTTCTTCTCGGCAAGGTATTCCAACAGCATTTCCGCCCGCTCTTCCAACGAAACCCTTTCCAGCAACCGTTGCTTTTCGGCCGTGTCGAGATTGATGGTGGACGCCACAAAAGCCAGCAACACATCGGCATTTTCGATGTTCTGCAAGGTAAACATGGCTTCCTGCCGCATCTGAGGGGAAAACTTGACAAACTGCACGAAAGCCTCGCGGATCATGCCAATCATTGGCTTCAGCCTGGCATTGTCGCTCCTTTCATCTTCCACCGCCTTCACTTTGGCCTGCAGGAAGGGGTCTTCCTGCACGTATTTCTCAGCCTTGATCTTGCGGATACCCTGAATCAGGGCCGAAAGGCTTCCGTCGGGCATCTTGAGCATACGGATCACCTTGGCCATGGTTCCCGTCGCATAAAGGTCTTTTCCCGTCGGTGCTTCTTCTTCCTTGGATTTCTGGGCAAAAGCACCGAGGGGGGCTTGGTCGTTGTACGCGGTTTTGATTACCTGCACCGATTTCTTGCGCGTGAGCGTGATGGGAATGATCTCGCCGGGCAGCAATACGTTGTTGCGCAGGGGCAACACAGCCAATGCCTCGGGCACTTTCATGGCCTGCAATGCCTTTTCATCTTCCCGCGTGATAATCTGTATATATTGGGTTTCCACAGTCCCCATCTCCTCGCTGCGCGAGGGTTTCTTCTCTTTTTTCTTTTCGTTTTTTGCCATGTCTTGGTTGTGTTAAACGTGCTGCGCTATTCGGACTGCGATCGTTCCCGATTGCCGGCCGAGAGACGGTAAACGGCACGCAATACCTCCGCCTCTTCCTCTCCAAAGGTTCTGTTGCGGCGGGCATATACGATTTTGGCCGTTTCGATCGCCCTTTCCACGCGGTAGGTTTCCTTTCCCCAAGTAAAGGAAGGGATGAAGTTTTTTGGGAAACCGGCGCCGAACACATTGGCCCCCACTCCTACCACTGTACCGGTATTGAACTGGGTACCGATCGCGCTTTTGGAATGGTCGCCCATCAAAAGGCCGCAGAATTGCAGACCGGTGGGTACAAAACGATCTTGGGCATAACTCCATACCTTTACCTGCGAATAGTCGTTCTTGAGGTTGGAGCAATTGGTTCCCGCCCCGAGATTGCACCACTCGCCTAAAACGGCATCGCCCAAAAAACCGTCGTGCGCCTTGTTGCTGTAACCTGTCATAACCGTGCATTCCACCTCGCCGGCCACTTTACAATAGGGGCCGAAGGTATTTCCTCCGTAAATCCTGGCGCCCATTTTGATAATGCTGCCCTCGCAAAGAGCCAAGGGCCCTTTTACAATGGAGCCGGGCATAATCACCGTATCCCGGCCCAGATAAACGGGGCCCTCCGTGGTGTCTATCATCGCCTGTTCAACTCTCGCGTTTTCTTCGGCAAACACAGGATAAGCCCCCCATTGCCGTATGCCGTTGCCCTTCAGGGCCGCCGTCTTCCTCCCTTTGGAGATACGCGCCAAGTCCCTTTCAATTTGTTTGCCATTCTGCATGAATATATCCCAAGGATGCCGTATTTGCAGACAATTGCCGGAATAAGGCCTTTCCTTTCTGCCAGAAAGACATACTTTCGGTTCAAACGCCTCAGCCTCTGTCCGGGAACAGCGGCAGGCAATCCAACCACCGGCACAGGTCAGCACATAACCGGGTTCCAAGGCCGATACCGCCTGGGCCAGCTCTTCATCGGGAATGAATGAGGCGTTGATCAACAGATTGTTGTCTGAATAACGGGCCGCAAAGAGCGTCTGCAGGTAGCCGGCCGTGATGAAACCGGACGATGGTCCGAGAAAATCCCGCCATTTTTCTTCCAAGGTATCGATGCCTACCCGCAGACGCGCCACGGGACGGGTAAAGGTGAACGGCAAAAGTTGCTGCCGGATATCGGGGTCGTCGCAAAGCAGATAAGAAATCATGGAGCACGGAATATGGGGTTGCAGAATATGCAAAAAGCGGAAGTTGGACTACTTCCGCTTTCTGTCTGTGTATAAAAAACAGCCGTCAGAGGCAAAGCCGAACTATTTGCCGGCCGCTTTCTTCTTTTCAAGCTGTTTCTGGTACTTGCTCATAAACTTATCCACGCGACCGGCGGTATCCACCAATTTCACCTTGCCGGTGAAGAAAGGATGGGAGGCGCTGGAAATTTCCAACTTTACAAGCGGATATTCGTTGCCATCTTCCCATTTGATGGTATCTTTGGTCTGAATGGTGGATTTGCTCAGGAAAGCGTAGTCGTTAGACATATCTTTGAATACGACCATGCGGTAATCTTGGGGGTGAATGTCTTTCTTCATGATAAAGCGCTATTTTGACGGCGGCAAAAGTACAACAAACTTATTTATTTTCCAAATGCGATTTTTCATCCTTTTCTCCGTTGCCGATACGGCAAAGAAAATCAAGGGTGTTCACCCCGTCGGCATAGTCGTTCAAAGCGGGAGACTGCGCCTTGCCGAAAGGCAGATATCCCTGCCCCACCACACATTGCAGACTGTCCCGCATACTCTCCAAAGTAGCGTCCAAGGCCTTTTTGTCGGCATAGGTCTGATAATACACCACCGATACCGGCGAAGCGGCGGCCTCTGATTCCACAAGCAGCGAACTGCCCGTATCCAGATGCGGACGCCGGTTCACAAGATAAATGGCCTTGTGGTAATCATAGTTATTTTTATAACAGGTGGTCTGCATAAGCGGAGCCGAGGCCTTGGCCAATTGTCCGGCCAAGGCGGCCATATCGTAGCCTCGGGGCACATAGAGCTTTGAAACGCTGCGGCATCCTAAGCCGAAATAGGCAAAGACATCACATGCCAGGGATTGCAGTTCCGCTTCGGTTTCCGTTCCGGAAAGAACGGCGCAGGAGGTGCGGTTGCGGCGCAAGATATGCGGATACTTGCCGAAATAGTAGTCGAAATACCGGAAAGTGTTGCCGCTGCCGGTGGCGATAATGGCATCGAAAGCCTCCATGCGGGTCTTGCTGAAGCAAACCGTCAGATCACCTCCTTCCGCAAAGCCCGATTCGGGCCGGGCGAGCCGTTGCAGTTTTTGATGCAGGAAAGGCAAAAGCAGGGAATCTTTCGATGAAAGCCTGATTTGCAGCGAGAAACCGCACAGCAGACCGCAAAGATAGTCGTGAAAGCCGACCAGGGGCAGATTGCCGGCCATGACAAGGGCCAGCCGCCCTCCCTTTCGAGGCAAGCTTCCGGCATACGGATATATCCAACCGGAAAGGTTTTCTTCTGTAAGAAGATGGCTCCATTCGGCGATGGCCAACCGCAGACTGGCCGGTGTGAAAAAAGGATTTTCAGCTTCCACACGGGCAAGCAACGCCTTATAATCTTCCTGTTCCTCTATCTGACGCAGATACGAACCCAGACGGGCGAAAGCCTCGATTCTATACGCCACGAAACTTCTTTCCCTAAACATAAACCGATTTTATCTGCTAAAAGTACATCATTCCGACCAACCTCAGGGCTATCGCCGCC
>CAMWNM010000036.1 GCA_947175635.1 uncultured Bacteroidales bacterium
ATTACAAATATTGCTACAACTTAAATTTTGTGCTTTGTAAGGGAAACAAGACTCCAACACTATTCCATTTTTTTTAATGTAGTTTAGTGTAAGTCCTGGATTTGCTCCATTGCAACCATTATTGGCAAAACAAGAAACTAATTGTTGCTCTGACAAATCATATTTTATCAATTTGTTGTAATACAAATTAATGTATGCTTCTATGGATCCAACCACAGCAAATGCCCAGCAAGATCCACAACTTCCCTGATTTTTTACCGAAGTCATCCAGTTTTTTCCATGGCGGTTGCGCCAATCCCATTCTTTTACAAACAGGGAATCCTCAACCGGAGCCTTTTTCGGTACATAATCGGGCATAACGAAAATTCCCCCGATGTAGTATTCATATCCGCCCAGATAGGGAAGCGGATCCCCGAAGACAGCCTTTTTCTGTTCATAGGTCATGCCGGATAGGGACGTTTTTCCCGCTCTCCACAGATGGCCTTGTTTTTCCAGATTTTCATTGAGCCGGGCTATCAGGCCGGCTTCTTGAACTAGCGCCACCTCATTTTTCTGTTGAGAGGCATTAAGAACGGCATCCCTGTTATACTTGACATTGGAAAGATAGAGTGTTGCATTCAGCAACGTCACATTCAATTTTACAATAGTCTCTGCATCCAATACGGCGGTTTCCATCGCCCCGTCTTCAATGTCGAAATCCTGTCCGTCGGAAAAAAGGGGGGATGTTTCATACAATAGGTATTCTGTTCCGTTGTCACAAACGGCTGTAACACGAACCATACTGTTGCCGGCGTCATGAAATGAGACATGCCCCGATAAGGCCATCCCATAGACCGGTAGGGCCGGGTCAAAATCTATAGTATGGAGCCCGTCGCTCCGGAATGTTTGCGCGATATTCATTGAGGACGTCCGGGATACGGACTGTAAGGTAAACGGATTTGCCGTAATCTGTGCGCATGCGCCCAATGGGAAGAATGCCAAGCAGCACCATCCGATATATTTTTTAATATTCTTCATGCCTGTTTATGTTAATGTGGATATATTCCGCTTTGCCATCTATAAAACGGCAAGGCGGTATTTCGATGAATGGTTTCTTTCGGGACTATCCCCGTACGGTTTTATTCCGTAACCACCATGCGTTTGGTGTCCACCATCCGGTTGTTTACCGAAAGGCTGTAGGTATAGATTCCCGGCAAGAGCATACCGGCATCCACCGAGATATAGCCCATACCGGCATTCGCCGACAAGGGATAGGTCTTTATCAACTGCCCGTCTAAAGAATGAATGAGAATTTTGGCGGAGGACACCCGTTCGGGCAATTCGTAGGAGATGGTGGTTTTTTCGGAGAACGGATTGGGCATGTTCTGATACAGGGAGGCCTGCGCCGATACCCTGTTTTTCGATGAGGGTGCCTTATTCGGGGATTTTCCTGATTGCTGTTGGTCTATCAGATCGGACACAATGCGTTCCAAGGCGGCGATACGTTCCTCCTGTTCCGATATCGTGTTCTGCTGCGTTTGGATGACCCGTGTGAGGTAGGGGATAAACGAAGTGTAGTCGAGCGTGTACATATCCTGTTCGGGCAGGAGACTTACCAGTTCGGGAAACAGCGGTTCTACTTCCTGCGCGATGAATCCCGCCCTATTTTTGAGCCGCATCGTGTCATCGATATAGTCTTCCGGTGTTTTTAAATCGTAAAATACAGGCCGGAGTTGCATCACCTTGTCTGTTACATCGGGGATATCGGAGATGTTTTCCTTGTACCGGACATCCGATGGCGTCAAGGTAGGATTCGTACTCGTTAAATTCCTTACAAATATGTTGTGTGCGTAATTGTCGGCCGTACCGAAACTGAGATAGCTTCCCGAAAGTATGGTTGCCGGCCCCCACACCGCCGAAGAACTCTCTCCCGGAACGCTGCTTGTAATCTTGTTTTTGGTATTGAGAATCAGAATCTCTTGTCCGGAGATCTGCAATTTTCCCCCTTTCGGCGTATGAAAAAGAATGTCTCCGACAGAAACCTCCAGCCCTTTGCTTTCCAGACTCCATTGCGGTTTAAGGATTGTGTTTCCGGTGCTTGGTTTCGTTCCGATCTTCACACCTCCGTCCGCTTGCACATTGAATTGAGCCGAAAGCGGCAGGGAAAAACCGACTGTCAGGCTGATTGCCAATAAAAATCTTGGAGTTTTCATAGTCTTATGTTTTAATTTAAGTTTAGTCTTCTTTCTCTGCTATGCCATGCGTTGTTTGTTTTGGTACCTGTTTTGTTATGTTTGTTTCAGATAATCAATTTCCCAAAGATATGAATTTTTTTGATACAGTCAACTTTTTTTTCTCCGTCCGTCTTATTGCATTGTACATAGATCAACCAGGCGTTGCCGGAGGCGTTATCGCACCGAAAACTTCTCGGTAAGGACACCGCAGGGGGTCTTTACGCGGACAAGGTAGATGCCGGAGGGCATCCACGCCACGTTGTAACGGAACGAATCCGTATTGTTCAAAGTGGCGGCGTATAGAACACGACCGTTGGCATCCAGTATCTCCACCCGCTGGAGGCTGCAGCCCGAAGCGCTGAGCGTTATCGTCTCCTTGGCGGGGTTGGGGGTCAACTTCAGCCCGGCTTTTGGTTGTCTCTCAACCGGAGTGGCGCCTATTTTCCGGATGTTCTCGAGTTTTAGTTCAGAATATAGCCAACCTTCTAAATCATAACTTGTGGAAACATAACCCTCCACCTCTACACTGTCCCCTTCCATATATTCCACGCCTTGAACCTGAAGAGGCAATCCATCATACGCCCAGGTGGAATTGAAACAGAGAATAGGTATCAGTTCTCCCCATTTTATGGCTATCGCCTTATAACAGCAATCCAGTTCAGGAAAACTCAAAGTCGGTGTCGGTGCAAACGTAAGTTTTCCCGTACAGGAGACATATTCGGGTTCGGCTCCCGAAATATAACAGGATGTATATTCCGGATTCTTATAGTCATTTCCTCCATTGGTACAGAGTATAGTTTCGAGCGTATCTAATGAACTTCCGAAATCCCGGTGCCAAGCTATGCCATACGATACAGAGCCAACACGTGATAACCACATATCCGTAACTTTATGAACTGTATCATACACTTTTATGTAGTGAAAATACTTTGGCCTAAAAGTGGTTGAAAGGATGGTGTCACCGGCATCCAACACCCGAAATACCGGATTTTTGCGAGTATCCGTCTCTTTTATCCAGTCCATGGCCAAAACATCGTTTTCTTTCAAGGAAAAATCAAAAAAAACATGCTCTTTTTGGCTGACATAATCATAGACATATACCCGAGCGCTGTCTTCACGAAGCGCATAACCCGCTGAAACTTCGTTTTCAACATCACAATCCTTTCGCCAAAACACTTCCCAATACGTATTGGTTCCTATTGTGGTGTCCTTTCCAAAGAAATACTGATCGGTTCGGTATTCCCTGCTTCCATCGGCAAGAGGATATTCCCTATATAATGACCAAACCATCCACCTGGCCTCTCCCTCCCATGTAATTATATCGGGATTTGCCCATACATTCGGCAATAAAGAGCACAAAAAAAATGTAAATAATAATTTCGCTTTCATGGTCTTGCTTTTTTATTGGGTTATAATATTGACCTCAGCACCAAGTTCTATGGTCGTGCCGGGATGTATTTGTACATCATTCCCATAGAAGTTGATAGTTGATCCGGCTTTAATTACAACAGGTCCCTGTGTCTTACTGGTCGTGACATTCTCGCCCACTTTTATATTCTTTCCTATATACGTTTTATTTCCCGATAAGGTTTCATTTTGAATATAAATATTATCAACGGGCGATATTCCATAACTAATATAAGGAATTTTATTATTTCCTGAAACGCATACTGTTACACAATTCGGCATTCTTGTATCATAGACCGCATTAGAACCTACATATGAAGTAACCTTGCCCGTCATCAAGTTATAGAACGTAATCATCGCTTTTTCTCCGTTTGTCAAAGAAACGGTAATATTATTAGTTCCTTGATTGACGGTAACACCGGAGAAAGCAGTAGGGACATCTGTATATATCCGCATACTGGGATCCCCAAAACAATGGAATATCTCCCGCGTATAACATCCATAAGAATCTTTCATTCCATAAATCTCACTCATCCGAGCCAATCCTTGATTGAGAATCTGCCCCAGTTGATATGTGGGGGTCGGCGTTGTCCCATTTGATGTTTGTCCCGGTATGATAATTCTAAGGCCTGGATCCGGCCAAATGGCATCAAACATTCCTCCTGTAAGAATATCATTGTATGGTGTATAACTATTTTGAGTGGCTCCATAAATCGCGACACATCCCCCATTTGATTTTCGCAAAAAGGTTCTGTAAAACAGGTTCTTCCATTAAATTGGCCTGTTTGGCAATTCATACTGAAAACAACAGGCAACTTATTTCCATTGCTCAAATTTTTTATATCGCTTTGGTTAAAACGAGGATCACCCCAACAAGTATAGTTACCATGGTCACGATGAAGCACATAAAACGTCCCTGTATTAATCGCTTTGATTATATTGGTAGCGTTTCCCTTCCAAGCGAATCCGGGTTTACGTAACTCTGCGGGAATAGGTTCTCCATAGGAATACAGATCGCTCCAATTTGTTGGATTTGTTGAGTTTGTATAGTAAATTCTTTGTATGGACTTACCTTGGCCTAAAAGGTAGGTCCGTACATTTTCCGCTGTCTGTGCAAATCTTCTATCCGCCATACCATCATTATTATCATCTTGAAAATAAGCACAATTAACACCTGTATTGTAAAACGAAGTCGTTGTTATTGGATTCTTTTCATAATTGATGATTTTATTGATTACAACGGAAGCTTCCGATGCTGTGGAAACGGACAATCTTCCCATATATACATCCGGTACATAATCATCATCTCCATCCATACAGGCATACGGAAGATCTGTTACATGCGCATAGTCTCCAAGCGAAGAAGAAACAGCCGGCACATCCTCATGGTCACCCACTATAAGTAAGAAATAAAAATTCGCATTTTCATCATAGAATTTCCTCACCTCGCTTTTAACAGTGGCCGTTGTCCAACTTGATTTAATGATGGTAGATACATTGAATCCCATCAATTTTTTCCATTCGGAAAATTGTTGAACAGCAGATTCGTATTTAGGTACCGAAATAATCAGGTAATCCTGTTGATTTAACCGTGTTGATGCGCCTGCTTTCGGCTTTCTTTCATCATCAAGGTTGTTCAACAGTGTGTTCAACAAAAAATTATCACCAGTTGAAACGGAATGGGTAAGTGTATCTCCTGGCGAATAAACTCGGGTTTGCCCGTTCTTATCTGCAAAAGATACAACATACTTGATGTGTGTAAATACTCGCGTTTTTCCCGTGGCGGTATTATATTGAATCGGAGCAACTCTTACATTGAGTATGCCTCTTCCTCTATACTTTTGAATACCTTCCTCCTGCACTATCTGTTCAGGAAAAATCGCAATCGTCGGGTCTATCGGTTGTACATTGTCTTTTGTATGGATTTCGTTTCCATCGTCAACCAATGGAGGGCGTGCCGGAGACAAAACATATTCAAAATCCTTGTATGCCGTTTCGACAACCTCAATCTGGCCAATCTTACCGGTCGGAATCCCGAATTGATCTATCCTTAACAAGGTGGACGGTGTGCCGGAAACTTCATTTAAGCCAAACCCATCCATTCTCCATATATAACGGCCGGGAAAAAGGTCATCTTGTAGGATGACAGCCGATGAGAAATCATAGGTAACCTCGATTCCCGTGGCTGTATTCACAACGTTTCTGGTAGGAACCGTGGATAAGACACTGTCCACCAACCTTCCGCTGTCAAACAAAAGGGTTTGCTGGCCGAAGGTATAACTCCCCAAAAAGAGACTTAACAGAAATATCGCTATTTTGCCTTTCATAATGCTGTCCTCCCCATTATTCCGTTACTACCATTTTCTTACTGTCAGAAATCCTGCCGTCTGTTATGAGACTGTAGGAATAAACACCCGGAGAAAAGGTGTATGCATCCACCATTATCGCACCATTTGGAGTTCCTGTAGAAAGAACATAAGTACGGACAATTTTTCCCGTGTTTGAATAAATGTTGAGGGAAGCCTTTTTTACCTTGGCGGGCAAGGTATATTCGATAAGGGTACTTTCTGAAAAAGGATTGGGCATATTTTGGCGCAGCATCGCTTGTTCGCTTCCTGTTTCTTTTTCGGATTTTCCCTTTTGGGGAACTTTGTTCATCGGCGTGTTTTGAGAAGTGGAGAGTTGTTCCTGCAACAATTCCACCACCTCCCAGAGTTCTTCCACTTCGCTGCGGAGATTTTCGTTCTCGGCATAGGTTTCCTGAAACGCTTTCACCAAATAAGGAATCATCGAAACATAATCGAGCGTGTAGATATCGGTCCCGGAAAGGTACTTCACTTGGTTGGGAAGTACGGTCTGCACTTCTTGGGCTATGAATCCCACTTTTCCTTTCAAATCGGCCGAATCGAAGAGATCGTTGTCCTCTTTGAAGTCAAAAGAGACGGGGCGCAATTTTAGCAATGTGGCTGTGGCTCCCTGCACTTGTTTGTACAATATTTTCAGTTTTCGTTATGTATTACAATATTCCAAAGGTACGCTAATGTTTTGAGAAATACAATGATTTCTCATTGGCGGGATTTTGGGTGGCATCAATCCGGCTTCGGAAAACCGTACTTTCATCTTATTTTTGTACCCGTCGTGTTGATAGAAAATCCGGCATCATGAAAAAATTTTGTTTTCTGATTTTGCTTGTCTTGCCTCTGGCGGCTTTCTCCAAAGGCAGTAGGGACAAAAAACAGCCTATAGACAAGGCCGGTATCGTGATGGCCACTACGGTAGCCGAGATGGAGAATTGGGATCGTTACCCCACCTATCAGACATATTTGGATATGATGTACGGCTTTGCCGAGAAATATCCTGCCTTGTGCCGCCTCGACACCATAGGTTTCTCGGTAAAGGATCGTCTGATTCTCTGCCTTAAGATTTCGGACAATGTGCGGGAAGAAGAGGCCGAGCCGAGTTTTTTCTATTCCTCCTCCATTCATGGCGATGAGCTTACCGGCTATGTGCTCATGCTGCGTCAGGCCGATTGGCTGCTTTCCAACTACGGCACGGATCAAGAAGCCACAGATTTGGTGAACGGAATGCAGATCTACATCAATCCGCTATCCAATCCCGATGGGGCCTACTGCAGCTCCGACAACGATGTTTCGGGAGCCATCCGCTACAACGCCAACAATGTTGACCTGAACCGCAACTATCCCGATTTCTGGAAAGGCTCGCCGGGAACCATACAACAGGAAAACGCTGTGATGATAGACTATGTTTGGAAGCATGATTTCGTGATGTCGGTCAATATCCACGGGGGTTCCGATGTGTTGAACTTTCCCTGGGATGGCTTTACCTCCTCGCGCAAGAAACACGCCGACTACGATTGGTGGGTGCAGGTCTCCAAGCGTTATGTGGACAGCTGCCGCCGGGTTGACAACTCGGCCTACCGCGATGTGAACAACAACGGTTATGTGCATGGCGGCGACTGGTATGTGGTGAACCACGGACGGCAGGACTACATGAACGCCTACCGGCATGTGCGGGAGCAGACCCTGGAGATTTCGGTCACGAAGATGCCCGCCTCCTCTTCACTGCCCGATTTCTGGAATATCAACCACCGTTCGCTTATCAACTACATGAAGGAAGCCACCTACGGAATAAGGGGCTTTGTGCGTGATTCCATAAGCGGAGAACCTGTGCGTGCCATGGTGCATGTGGTAGACCACGACCAAGACAGCTCGCAGGTGTACAGTTCGGCAGAGCATGGCATGTTTTTCCGCCCCATTGCCGCCGGCAGCTACGATCTGTGTTTCTCCGCTCCGGGTTATCACGACAAGGTGGTTTCCTCGGTAGAGGTCAAAGATTTCTCGCTCACCGAATGCAATGTGCTGCTGGCGCCGCTTTCCACGCAGGAACCGCCCGATACGCTTGCCAATCAGAAAAACAGCCTAAACCTTGCTTTCCGCCTTTGGCCCAATCCGGCTCAGTCCGTCTTGAGCCTGCAGGCCGGTTTTTCCTTTTCCGTACAGGCAGTGTATGATGTTTCCGGCAAGGAAATAAAAGGGGCTGTGACCAAAAACATTTGGGCTGAAAGGCACCGGATTTCTGTCTCCTCCCTTAAACAGGGCATGTATGTAGTGGAAGTCCGCGCCCAAAACGGAAAGGCACAACGCTTGAAATTTGTTAAACAATAGTTTGTAAATTTGCTTTTACCCGCTGTAGGGTATGGGTAGAGCATGGATATAGATGCAGATTACTTTTCTTCAGAACGGAAAAACGGAGGCCGGCTATCTCAAGGAGGGCATCGCTGTTTTTGAAAAGCGGCTCGAACACTATGTTGCTTACAAAAGCGAGGTGATTCCTTCCCTGAAGAACGCGCGGAACATGCCGGTGTCCCGTCAGAAGCAGGAGGAATTCCTGCTGATGAAAAAATATTTTGCCCAATCCGATTGCGTGATTCTGCTGGATGAGCACGGCAAGGAATATGGTTCGGTGGAGTTCTCCTCCTTTCTTCAATCCAAGATGAACGCCGGAGTGCGTAACCTGACGTTTGTGGCGGGTGGTCCGTTCGGTTTCGCGCCCGAGGCTTACGAATCGGCCCAGGGCAGAATTTCGCTTTCAAAAATGACTTTCTCCCATCAGATGATACGGCTCCTTTTCACCGAACAGCTCTACAGGGCATTCACTATTTTGAAAGGGGAACCGTACCACAACGAATGATGACCGGCGACGGGTTTTCCCTACCGAACCTCCACCACTTTCTCTTCTTTGGCGATATGATAGAGGATAAAACGCCATGCGTCCCGAGGATCTAACATAGGGGTGATCAGAAAGGGACAGGAACCTGTTTTGCGTTGCATCCGGTCTTGGATGTAGGCCACTTCGGCACGGCGGTTCCCGATATCGTTCATCAGCACGGCCGTTTTCTTTCGGTCAAAGCCCAGTTCAAACGCTTCCTTTATGCGGGCGGCTGTCGATGTGTCCTGTCGGATGTCGAACACGGCGGCACGGAAAAGGTTATTGCGCAGAAAGAGCGTGTTTTCTGCCGTAAAGTCGCCGTCTTCAACGGCCAGCAAGGCCATTTTGGCGGGTGTGGTGTACATGGCGGCAATCAGCAGGTTGGCCGCTTTTATCAAGTGCGCCGGTTCGCAACGAGGCATCAGATCCATTTCCGAAACCCGGGTGTATTTGGCCACCATCAGCGAATCGTATCTGAAAAGCCGGTAGTTGCGGCGATGCAGGGCAGACTGCGCTGTGTCGCGCCAAATCCAACGGGCCAACGAATCGCATTTGGCGAAGAAACGGCTGCTGTCGCGGATTATCACGTGTTCGGGTTCGCCCAAAACGGCTAAGATACCTCCGGTTTCAAAAAATGCATCGGGAACTGTCAGATAAGTCCGGATGTGCTCGTTGTAAGGTATCAGAACGGTGGGGTTTTGCCCGTTTTCAAAGGAATTTTCCCGATAGAAAAGATGCATGGACAAGGTGTCGTCCGGCATCGGGGATACGGGAAAAACAGTGTGGAAGAGCCGGGGATCGGTCTGAATATGTCCGTTTTTCCAGAATAACAAGGAGGAAGGGACCTTTTCATCGCCATAGGAAAGGGCGTTGAGATAGGCACGGGTCGCTCCGTATTGTTTTTCCAGCCAGATATCCTGTTCTTCAGCAAAGGAATCGCTTTCGAGCCACAGAAAAGGTAAAATGAATTCGGGCAACGAATCTTTCAGAAGCAGGCTGTCGGCAAGGGTTCGTGCCGTGAATTTCTTTTTGGCGTAAGGTAAGGAAATATCTTCCGGAACCGGCTTCCGACAAGAAAAGAGCAAAGGGAAGAAAAGGAGAACGACCAGATAAAACATCGTCGCTCTCCTTGAAAGTGCGGATAGATTCATCGCTTATTCGGCCGGGGCGAACTCGATCAACAAGGCGCGTTTGGGAATGCTTTTGCCCGCTTCCACGCAGATTTTCTTCACCATGCCGTCAACGGGGGCCAGAAGCTCGTTGTCCATTTTCATGGCGTCGAGCACCAGCACTTTCTGTCCTTTTTTCACTTTGTCGCCTTCTTTCACGCAGATTTCGATGATCGTTCCGGGCATGAAAGCTTCCAGACGATAAGGATTGCGGCCAAAGGCGGGGGTATTTTCGGTTTCCATGTTCTCTATGTTTTTCAGTGTGGGTAAAAGGTTTTAACGATTAAAACGGGGGAAGACCATGCTTCTTGCAGGGGGTGGCCACTTTCTTGTTCTGCGAAACCTTGAGCGCGTTGATTACCGCATCGCGGGTTTCCTTGGGCTCGATAACGGCATCCACGTAACCGTAGCTGGCGGCCACATAAGGATTGGCGAATTTTTCGCTGTATTCGGCCACCTTTTCCTTGCGGGTTTCTTCCGGATTTTCGGATTCCTTGATTTCCTTGCGGAAAACGATGTTGGCGGCCCCGGCGGCTCCCATCACGGCAATTTCAGCCGTAGGCCATGCATACACGAAATCGGCGTGCAGGTGGTTGGAGCACATGGCGATATAGCCGCCACCGTAGGCCTTGCGCAAGATAACGGTAATCTTGGGTACGGTGGCTTCCGAGTAGGCGTACAGAATCTTGGCCCCGTGGCGGATCACGCCGGCGTGTTCCTGGTCGATGCCGGGCAGATATCCGGGCAGGTCAACAAAGGTTACGAGCGGAATGTTGAACGCGTCGCAGTAACGGATAAAGCGGGCGCATTTGTCGGAACTGTCCACGTCGAGCACGCCGGCCATCCGGAGGGGCTGATTGGCTACAAAACCTACCGTTTGCCCGTCCATACGCCCGAAACCAACCACGATGTTGGGCGCGAACATTTCCTGCACTTCCAGGAATTGGGAATCGTCGGAGATGGTGCGGATGATATGGCGCACGTCGTAGGGCTTGCGCACGTTGTCGGGAACGATGTGTTCGATATCGTAGGTTTTCTGCGGTGCTTTGGGTGCGTGGGCCTCGGCTTTTTCGCTGTTGTTACGGGGAATGTAGCTCAACAGTTCCTTGATTTGGGCGAAGCATTCCTTTTCGCTTTCGGCAAAGAAGTGTGCGTTACCGGTAATTTCGGCGTGTGTGCGGGCGCCGCCGAGGTCTTCCTGAGAGATCTCTTCTCCCAACACGGATTTAATCACTTCCGGGCCGGTGATGAACATTTTTGACACTTGGTCAACCACGAAAACGAAGTCCGTAAGGGCGGGAGAATAAACGGCACCGCCGGCGCAAGGGCCCAGAATCACGGAAATCTGCGGAATAACGCCCGAAGCCTGGGTGTTGCGGTAAAAGATCTCGCCGTAACCGGCCAGAGCTCTCACACCTTCCTGAATACGGGCGCCGCCGGAGTCGTTGATGCCGATAAGAGGCATCTGCATCTGTACGGCGTGATCCATCACCTTGCAGATTTTCATGGCGTGCATATATCCCAGCGAACCGCCGGTAACGGTAAAGTCCTGCGCATAGATACAGATAGGACGGCCGTTTACCGTACCGATACCTGCCACGACACCGTCGCCGGCAAGATCTTTCTTTTCCATACCGAAATCGCGGGCGGAATGTTTGATGAAGAGGTCGAGTTCCTGGAAAGAACCCGCATCCAAAATACTGTCGATACGTTCGCGGGCGGTAAGTTTGCCGCTTTCTTTCTGCTTGGCGATGGCTTTCTCACCGCCCCCGGCCATGGCAACGGCTTTGCGCTGTTGCAGGTCGATGCATTTTTCTTGATTGGTGGACATGGTATTGATGTTAGGTTACGTTTTCTGTTTTGTTCCGTTGTGCACGGCGCTTGTAGTCCGGCGTGATCCGTGTGTGCCGCTTCGTCTGTCTTTCCTTTTACGAAAGGGCGAGGTATGCCTCGCATATTACGAAACAACCTACAAAAATACGCGTTTTTCGGGATATGGGGGTGGGATTTTGTGGTTTCCAAAAAACGATATATCTTCGCAAAACTAAAATGAAGCGAATCACAATAAGGATTATTCCGTTGTGAAAACATCAGGTTTATCCCTCGTCCTTTAACGGGGGATTTTTTTTGTCCACACTTTACCTTCTTTTTTGGAGAAAAAGATTTATCTTTATAGTCTTATAGGCTTGGAGATTTGCTATGTGGCATGCTCTGAGAATGATACTCTTGCCATAACTTCGAAAACATAACAGGACATGAAAAAGATATTGGGACTCGACTTAGGAACGAACAGCATCGGCTGGGCGGTGGTTAATGAAGCAGACAATGCATCGGAAGAATCATCCATCGTTAAATTGGGTGTACGGGTCAATCCGTTGACTGTAGATGAATTAACCAATTTTGAAAAGGGAAAAAGTATTACGACCAATGCAGACCGTACCTTAAAAAGGAGTATGCGTCGCAATCTGCAACGGTACAAACTTCGTCGAGAAGCACTTATCCAAACACTAAAAGAACATGACTTCATTACCGACCAAACATTGTTGTCTGAAAACGGCAACAAAACCACTTTTGAAACCTATCGGTTAAGAGCCAAAGCTGCCGTGGAAGCTATTTCTTTAGAAGAATTTGCCAAGGTTCTTTTAATGATCAACAAGAAACGGGGATACAAAAGCAGCCGCAAAGTCAAAGATGGTGAGGATGGTAGCTTGATTGACGGAATGGATTTAGCCAAAAGGCTTTATGATGAAGAAATCACCCCTGCCCAATTGTGTTTGCAAATCTATGAATCCGGAAAAAACTATACTCCCGATTTTTATCGTTCCGATCTACAGGAAGAATTGGATCGAATATGGAACTTTCAGAAACAGTTCTATCCTGACATGTTGACCACCTCTGCAAAAGAAGAAATCCGCGGAAAAAATAAAACACAAACATGGGCAATTTTGGCCAAATACTTCGTCTGGAGTGAAATTGAACAAGGTGATATCAAACAGACATTACAAGGGATAAAACGAAAAACCAAAGGATTTGAACAGAAAAAAGAAAATATACAATGGCGAGTCAATGCTCTGTCCAGAAAGATACATCCGGAGGAATTGGCGATTGTTGTTCAAGAGATAAATGGTCAAATCAGCAGTGCAAGCGGCTATTTGGGTTCTATCAGCGACCGTAGTAAAATACTATATTTCAGTAAAAGAACCGTTGGGCAATATCTAATGGATTGCCTGACGGAAAATCCACATGGAAGTCTACACAACAAAGCATTTTATCGCCAAGATTACCTGAATGAGTTTGAAACTATTTGGGAAAAACAGGCCGAATTCCATAAAGAATTAACGCCGGAACTGAAAAAAGAAATCCGCGACACGATTGTTTTCTACCAGCGCAGGCTGAAAAGTCAAAAAGGGTTGGTTTCCGTTTGTGAATTGGAAAATAGGGAGGTTGAAATAATCAAAGATGGAAAAACAAGAAAGAAAGTTATCGGTTGCAAAGTAATTCCTCGTTCATCTCCTTTGTTCCAATCTTTTAAGATTTGGCAAACCTTAAACGACGTTGAAATATCTGTTGTCGGGGTAAGAAAGAAACGAACATCAAAAGAAGCAACCGACAATACAACCGAACAAGACCGCTTGTCAACAGATGGGTGTCGCTTACTTGACCAAGACGAAAAGGAGTTGTTGGCCAAAGAACTCTTTATTCGTGAAGACTTGAGCAAATCAAAAATACTGAGCTTATTATTTGAAAATTCCCAAGGCTTGGATTTGAACTTTAAAAAGATTGACGGAAACAAGACCGGAGCCGCTTTATACAAAGCCTATAGCGAAATGATAGAACTCTCCGGCCATGAACCTCTTGATTTTAAAAAATCGGCAGACACTATCATCAACCAAGCGCATCAAATATTTGAAACATTAGGCTGGAATACCGCCGTTTTACAATTTGATGATACCGTAGCACTGGCTTCAAAAGAAGCTTTGGAACAATCTTCATATTTCAGACTGTGGCATTTGCTATATTCTTTTGAGGGAGACAATACACCGACAGGGAATGGCAACCTGATTCAAAAAATCATGGATCTATGCCATGTTGAGAAAGAATATGCCGTAGTTTTGGCCAATGTTGTTTTTCAAGATGATTATGGCAGTTTAAGCGCCAAGGCTATTCGAAAGATATTGCCGTACCTTAAAGAAGGAAACTACTATAGCCTTGCATGTGAATACGCTGGATACAGACATTCAAAATCTTCTTTAAACAAGGATGAGATTACCAATAAAGATTTAAAAGACAGATTGGAAATCCTTCCCAAAAACAGTTTGCGGAATCCTGTTGTGGAAAAAATCCTCAACCAGATGGTAAACGTTGTCAATGCCGTTACAGAAACTTATGGGAGGCCCGATGAAATCCGCGTTGAATTAGCCAGAGAATTGAAAAAGAATGCAGCTGAACGAGAAAAAATGAGCCAAGATATTGCAAGCAATACCAAAGCACATGAATCCATCAAAAAGATATTGCAAACAGAATTTGGTTTGACCCAAGTTAGCCGAAATGACATCATCCGCTATAAATTATACGATGAGTTAAAGGAGAACGGTTACAAGACATTATATACAGAACAATATATTTCTCGCGAAAAATTATTCAGTAAAGAAATCGATATTGAACATATCATTCCCAAGGCCCGTTTATTTGATGATTCTTTTTCAAACAAGACCTTGGAATATCGGGCGGCCAATATTGAAAAAGGCAATAAGACAGCCTATGATTACGTAGAAGAAAAATATGGTGCGGAAGGTGTAGAACGTTATAAAAGACGTTGCGAAGATGTAATGAAAGGCAAACCGGCAAAACTTAAAAAACTCTTGATGAAAGAAAGCCAAATTCCTGACAATTTTATTGAACGGGACTTACGTAACACACAATATATTGCCAAAAAGGCATTGGCCATGTTAGGGGAGATTTCCCGTAGTGTGGTAGCCACTTCCGGATCCATTACAGATGCCTTGCGTAAAGACTGGGAATTGATTGACGTGATGAAAGAACTAAATTGGGAAAAGTATAAGGCATTGGACTTAGTTGAGTATTATATGGATAAGGACGGACGTCAAATCGGCCACATTAAAGATTGGACAAAGCGCAATGACCATCGTCATCATGCTATGGATGCGTTGACCGTAGCCTTTACCAAAAAGGCTTTTATCCAATACTTCAATAACAAAAACGCCAGTTTTGATGAAACCACAGAGGCTTATCGAATAAAGAACAAGCATTTTGAAAACGGAAAGGCCATTTCCCCCATACAGCCGAGTTCAAATTTTAGAGCACAAGCCAAAACTGCATTGGAAGATATTCTTGTTTCCATCAAGGCGAAAAATAAAGTAGTAACATTGAACACCAATCATATCAAGAAAACAAAAGGGGAACAGAAGATTGTACAACAGACTCCACGCGGACAATTACATTTGGAAACTGTATATGGAAGTTGTCGCAGATACGAAACAAAAGAAGATAAAGTGAACGCTTCTTTTAACGCGGAGAAGATAGCCACCGTAAGTAAAAAAGCCTATAGAGAAGCCTTATTGAAACGATTGGAGGAGAATGGCAATGACCCCAAAAAAGCTTTTACAGGCAAGAACACTTTGGAGAAAAATCCTTTATGGTTGGATGCTCAACAACAAACAAAAGTTCCGGAAAAAGTAAAGTTGGTATGTTTTGAAATCGTTTATACTATCCGGAAGCCGATAGATGAAAGTTTTGATGAAAAGGTCATTGACAAGGTGATTGATGTCAAGATTAGAAAAATTTTAAAAGACCGTTTAGCCCTATACGGAGATGCAAAAAAAGCATTTACCAATTTAGAGAAAAACCCGATTTGGTTAAACGAGAAAAAAGGAATTAAATTAAAACGAGTTACAATCCGAGGAATTAGTAACGCCCAATCCTTGCACGACAAAAAAGATAAGAATGGAAACTTTATCTTGAATTCGGATGGCACCAAGATGCCCGTTGATTTTGTCAATACAGGGAATAATCATCATGTAGCCATTTACCGAAAACCCATGTTGGATAAAACAGGACAATGGGTATTGAATGAAGACGGAAAACAAAAATATGAATTAGAGGAAATGGTTGTTCCTTTCTTTGAAGCTGTAGCCCGCGTTAACCAAGGTTTGCCCGTGATAGACAAGACCTATAAACAAAATGAGGGCTGGCAATTTTTATTCAGCATGAAACAGAATGAATATTTTGTTTTTCCGAACGAAACTACCGGATTCAATCCCAAGGAAATTGATTTATTGGATCCGAAGAATTATTCCGTGATTAGTCCTAATTTATTTAGGGTGCAAAAATTTGCGTATAAGAATTATGTATTCCGGCACCATCTTGAGACGACCATTCAAAATACGAGTAATGATACAAAAGGAGTCACATGGACGGATTTTCGTAGTTCAAAAGGACTGGACACGATTGTTAAGGTTCGTGTAAACCATATTGGACAAATCGTTTCTGTCGGAGAATACTAAAAAGACTTTATTCATGATCAAGAAAACCCTATACTTCGGAACTCCGGTCTACCTTTCGTTGAGAAATGAGCAATTAGTAATCAAACTTCCCGCCGTAGAAGTCAATGATACCTTGCCCGAATCGTTCAAGCGACAAAACGAAGTGACCAAACCGGTAGAAGACATAGGGGTTATTGTATTGGATAATCGGCAAATCACTATGACCACCGGTATCATGGAGGCATTGTTGGCCAACAACTGCGCCTTGATTACCTGCGACAGTCGTAGTATGCCTGTTGGTTTGATGTTGCCTTTAGCAGGAAACACCACGCAAAATGAACGTTTCCGACAACAGTTAGATGCTTCCGTTCCCCTTACCAAACAACTTTGGCAACAGACGGTGCAAAGGAAAATTGAGAACCAGGCGGATGTTTTAAAGCGTTGTGCCGGAGCGGAAGTCCGCTGTATGAAAGTATGGGCAAGTGAAGTCAAAAGCGGTGATTCGGATAATCTGGAAGGACGGGCGGCGGCCTACTACTGGAAAAATCTATTTCCCAACCAAGAATTTACCCGGGACCGGGATGGCAAAGCTCCCAACAATCTGCTAAATTATGGTTATGCCATTCTTCGCGCTGTAGTTGCGAGAGGTTTGGTAGCCAGCGGTTTGTTACCTACCTTAGGAATCCATCACCACAATCGCTATAACGCCTATTGCCTGGCGGACGATATTATGGAACCTTACCGCCCCTATGTGGATGAATTGGTGTATGGTATTGTACAGAGTGGCATAGATTGCGAGATGCTGACCAAAGAGCTAAAAGCAAAATTGCTTACGATTCCTACTTTGGATGTTGTGATTGGCGGAAAAAGAAGTCCCTTGATGATAGCGGTCGGGCAAACTACGGCCTCTTTATACAAATGCTTTAGCGGAGAGTTGCGAAAGATAGTATATCCGGAACGATGATTGAACGCATCAGCGAATACCGTATTATGTGGATATTGGTGTTGTTTGACTTGCCGACGGAGACCAAGAAAGACAAACGGGCTTATGTGGATTTCAGAAAGAACCTGCAAAAGGATGGTTTTACTATGTTTCAGTTTTCCACCTATGTACGGCATTGTGCCAGTAGTGAAAATGCAGATGTTCATATCAAGCGTGTCAAGTCTTTCCTTCCCGAATACGGGCATGTCGGTATTATCTGTTTGACGGACAAACAATTCGGAAATATCGAACTCTTCTATGGGCAGAAAGCCGTTCCTCCCGTGGCGGAAGGCCAGCAATTGGAACTCTTCTAAATAAGAAAACCTCGCCGATCGGCGAGGTTCCTCTTGAGAAACAGTTTGATTTTTTGACTCTATTCTATGACGTAAAAGATTGTCCTTTAATCTTTTGCTTATATTGAGCTGTTCTCAATACGTCAAAGATACTAAAATGAAAGCGAGTCACAACTTTCCGTGTTGTCGTGTCCCAACTCAGTTGCTGTTCTCAATACGTCAAAGATACTAAAATGAAAGCGAGTCACAACACCACTTGTTTCTTGAATATTTGCATATAAGCTGTTCTCAATACGTCAAAGATACTAAAATGAAAGCGAGTCACAACTCTTGCTCGATACATGAGCGAGGACTTGCGCTGTTCTCAATACGTCAAAGATACTAAAATGAAAGCGAGTCACAACTTGTTTAACTATCAAAATAAAAAAGACAATGCTGTTCTCAATACGTCAAAGATACTAAAATGAAAGCGAGTCACAACGATTCCTGATGTTCGGCTGTTCCAAGCCGGGCTGTTCTCAATACGTCAAAGATACTAAAATGAAAGCGAGTCACAACGCTATTCTTGAAGAGGCTCAATTCATCGATGCTGTTCTCAATACGTCAAAGATACTAAAATGAAAGCGAGTCACAACTAGTCGATTAAAATATATTTTGTGAGTTTCGCTGTTCTCAATACGTCAAAGATACTAAAATGAAAGCGAGTCACAACTCTTCTTGTTGGTTTGCATAGTAGTTTTTGCTGTTCTCAATACGTCAAAGATACTAAAATGAAAGCGAGTCACAAC
>CAMWNM010000037.1 GCA_947175635.1 uncultured Bacteroidales bacterium
CAGGACCGCTTTGAGCGCCGTTCCGACAGAGAACGTCCGTTCGGCAGTCGTTTCGGTGAAAGGAAAGAAAGAGGCGCAGCCCGTTATTCTCAAAGTGAAATCGATTACAACAAAAGCATTCACGCCGAAAACGATCGTAAAAAGGCCGAAGGCTATATCCGCCTGAACCGCTATATCGCCAACTCCGGCGTTTGCTCGCGCAGGGAAGCGGACGAAATGATCGCCTCCGGTGTGATTACCGTAAACGGCGAAGTCTGTACGGTTCTGGGAACATTGGTGGGCCCCAACGACAAAGTTCAGTTCGGTCAACAGACCCTGAATGCGGAAAAGAAAGTATATCTGCTCTTGAATAAACCCAAAGGATATATCACGACCTCCGATGATCCGCAGGAACGCAAAACAGTGATGGATATCGTGGGCGACGCCTGCAGGGAAAGGATTTATCCCGTAGGCCGGCTCGACCGCAATACGACGGGGGTTCTGCTCTTTACCAATGATGGCGATATGGCGAAACGGCTCACCCATCCTTCGCACGGTGCCCGTAAAATTTACCATGTTACCTTGGATAATCCTTTGAGCAAGGGCGATTTGACCTCCATCTCAAAAGGGGTTGAACTGGAAGACGGCTGGGTGGAGATCGATGAGATTTCATATGTGGAGGCCGGCAACCGAAAAGAAGTGGGAATCCAGTTGCATTCGGGGAAAAACCGTGTGGTACGGCGTATCTTCGAGCATTTCGGTTATGCGGTAACCAAATTGGATAGGGTACTGTTTGCCGAACTTACCAAAAAAGATCTGAAGCGCGGCGCCTGGCGCTTCCTCACCGAACAGGAGGTGAACTTTTTGATGATGAATGCAGGCAAAGCCGAAGCCAAAGCCACCCCCAAATCGCGCAAAAAGGAATCGATTTTTACGCCCGAGCAATTGGCCGAAGCCGAACTTTTGGCTGAGGAAACACCGGTTTCCGGCAGAAAGACCAAGGCAAAATCTGCCAAGAAAACGGTTGAAGCAGAAGAGGAGACTTTGCCGGCTTTCATAAAACCGCGCACCAGAAAAGCGGCCGAAACTGAAGAAGCCGCCGAAGAAAAACCCAAACGCAAGACCACGCGCAAGAAAGCGGCCGAAACCGAAGAAGCCGCCGAAGAAAAACCCAAACGCAAGACCACGCGCAAGAAAGCGGCCGAAACCGAAGAAGCCGCCGAAGAAAAACCCAAACGCAAGACTACGCGCAAGAAGGCGGAATAATACCCTCGCTTCTGGCGGAAAAGGCATGGATGTATGGATAAAACGGAAATGCTCATAACGGAAGCCGTATTGGGACATAAACCCGATGCGGCTTCCCTGCCTGAAAGACCTTCCGGGAAACCACATGGAAAAGGCCTGGGGCGGTATCTATTGCGTTGTTTGCTGCTGTTTTTGGCCATTGTGCTTCTCTCAGCAGGGGCGGCGGCCGTATATATCTACTACAACCGTCAGGAGATCAAGAATCTCTTTGTTGAAGAGCTGAACCGCAACCTTAACGCGCCGGTATCGGTGCAAGACATACAGTTGGGCATGTGGAACGATTTCCCCATGGTGTCCGTGAGCTTCAAAGGCGTTTCGGGCAATGGAACCTGGAGCGGCGACAGAGAAGAACTGTTCCATGCCGAAAGTTTCACGTTGTCTTTCAATTTACGGGATATACTGCATCAACGCTATATCGTACGGGAAATAGTGATAAGAGGCGGAGACTTCAATCTCAAGCACTACGGAAACGGCCGGTACAACTATGTGATTTGGAAAACGGCCAAAGACACGCTTTCCCGGCCGGTAAGTTTTCATCTGCGCAAGATTTTGCTTAAAAGCACCCTGATTCGCTTCCGGGATCTTCCCGCCAACCACGATTTCCAGATTTTGGCGCGTAACCTTACCGCAAGGGGCGACTTATACGAAAAGGGGCAGGATTTCCAACTTAAGGGCGGTGTTGACATCCATTCGATGAAAGCCTCCGACTTTGTTTTTCTGCAAAACAGAAACGGAACGCTGGATGTGCGGTTTTCCAACAATCAGCAAGAAAAGACCTTTACCATTCAAGAGGGGAGAGTGGGGGTTGAAAACCTGAAATTCAGCGCCACAGGTTACGTGCGTTACAACAAGGTTGCACCCGATCTGTCGTTTGAATTCAAGGGATTCGGCATGCGGATGGAAACCCTGCTTTCTTTTCTGCCCGCCGCTTCGGCCCGATATCTATCCGATTATAATTTCAAGGGCGATCTGGGCTTTACGATGAGCCTGAAAGGCAACTACACCCGCGCTCCCTTGGCCGTGAATGCCAGATTCCATTATACAAACGGAAAAATCAAACATAAACCTTCCTCTTCGGTTATTTCGGATGTGAAAGTGATCGGCTCCTTTACCAACGGAAGCAAAATGAAGGCCCAGACCTGCCGTTTGGTGCTGGATACGCTGTTTGCCCGCATGCCGTCCGGAACAGTGGCCGGACGTTTCTCCATTGCTGATTTTCAGGTTCCGGATATACGCTACGAGGGCATGGTGGCCGCTGATTTGAACGAGTTGCAGACTTTTCTGAAACTGATGCCCGAGGCCGAGATGGAGGGGAAAATCAAATCCCGTCTGGTGTTCTCACATACCTTTCCCTCGCTGCAACCCGGCACGTGGCAGGCCCGCGATTTCGGCGCGGCCGAGACACAAGGTTATATGCAGATTACGGACTTCCGCATCGCCTTTCCCGAAAATCTGAGTCTTTCCTCCGACAGTATCTATGCCGAATTTTCGCCCAAGGTGGTGAAAACAGGCTACTTCACGCTGAAAACGGAAGATGCCGCGCTCAAAGCCAAACTGTTTGTAGAGAATGTACTGCCTTATGCCTTGCTTTCCGGGCAAAAGATTTATGCCACGGCTTCTTTGCAGAGTACGGATATGGATTGGGACAAGCTTTCGGTCCTGTGGCCCGAGGAACCGTCTCCGAAAAAGACAGACACAGGGAAAGGAGCGGCCCGCGGCCGTGATCTGATAAAAGACCTCTATGCGGATGTGGAGATGGATTTCAAACGTATGAGTCTGGCCGATCTCAACCTGCATCATTTCAAGACCTTGCTGCATTATTCGTATGAAGAAGTGGTATTGGACAACCTGCGTTTTTCAACTCTGCAGGGCACTTTCGACGGGACGGCCGAGATGAGGCGGTTGCAGGACGGGTATAAGGTATGCGCCCAGGGACATATCGACCGCATGGACATCGGCGCCGGTTTCCGTACCTTTAAGAATTTCGGACAGAGCCAGCTTACCTACAACAATATAGGAGGGCAGCTCACTTCCGATTTTCGTCTTGGATTATTCGTTTCCGGAGCGGGAAGTGTGGTAACCGACAGCCTGCAACTATGGGCGAAGGTCGACATCAGCGGCGGCCGCCTGCAGAATCTGGAAAGCCTGAAGAAGATATCGCGTTTCACAGGCGAGGATGATTTGCAGGATATTCGTTTTACTGACCTGCACAATGAGATAGAAATCAACCGGGGATGTATCCGCATTCCCCGGATGCAGGTATTTTCGAGCGCGGCCGATCTGAGTTTTAGCGGCACCCATACTTTCGCCAACGAAGTGGATTATCTGGTCTCGGTGGAACTTTCTTCGATTTTGAGCAAGAAAAGGGCGCAGCGCATCAAGAAGGAAGAGGAATTCGGGGTGGTTACCGGCCCTCAGTCGCGGGTGCGTCTGCCTTTGCAGATAAAGGGAACGCTTCCCCATGTGGAGGTGAGATACGTGTTCTCCCAAGCCAGACAAGGCGCCGCCGAACGCCTCAAGGAAAACAGCCGGGAACTGCGGGAATCCTTGCAGGAAGAATTTTCGGAAATGCGTAAAAGGAGGGAGGCACGCCAGACCGAACAAAAGGAAAGGAAACGTCAGGAACAGGGAGAGTTCCTGATCGAGACCGGCGATGCCGACCTGTTCGGCAAGACGGGCAACCCGGCGGAAAAGGCCGATACCGCGGCAACGAAGAAAAAGAAATATAAAACGGAGGATGATTTCCGTATCGAATTCGAGGATGATTGATTCCTCTTTTGGAAAACGGAACGTAAAAATAGAATCGGATGATAAAATCGATGACCGGCTACGGAAAGAGCCAGAAGGAAGTGGAGGGGAGAGTTTATCAGGTGGAGACACGCGGAATCAATTCAAAGACCTTGGATCTGAATTGCAGACTGCCTGCCGAATATCGGGATTTGGAACCGGCCTGGCGCACGGAAATAGCCTCGGTGTTGCAACGGGGCAAGGTGGAATGTACGTTGAGCGTAACGAGTAAGAACGCGGATGCGGCCCGGCTGTTCCATATCAATTTCGCACAAGTGGAAAGTTATCGCCAGGAAATAGGCGAATGGGGTGCCCGCAATGCGGTGGATGCCTCGGCCTATACGTTGAGCCATCTGCTGGAACTGCCGGGTGCCGTATATGAGAAATTGCCGCAGGAGGTAGACGAGGACGAAAGGGCGATGCTGTTTTCCCTATTGCAGGAAAGCCTGCGGAAAACCGACCAAAGCCGTCTCCAAGAGGGAAAGGTGTTGGCGCAAGACCTTCGTTTGCGGGTGCGGAATATCGAGAACTTGGCCAAGGAGGTGGAATCTTTCGAGGCCGGGCGGGTTCCCGCCATCCGCCGGAGAATGGAAGAACATTTGTCGGAACTTCGCACTTCCGGGATTCAACCTGACGCCAATCGTCTGGAACAGGAGATGATCTATTACCTCGAGAAACTGGATATCACCGAAGAAAAGGTGCGCCTTGCCAGACATTGCCGCTACTTCACCGACACCATGGAAGAGGATGCCGCCGGCCGTAAACTGGCCTTTATCGCGCAAGAGATGGGACGGGAAATCAACACACTCGGCTCCAAGGCCAACGATGCCGACATTCAGAAACTTGTGGTACGGATGAAAGATGAGCTGGAAAAAATAAAGGAGCAACTTTTTAATATTCTCTAAGAATGGATTTTGCACTGACCCAAGGGTTCCTTGACTTTATCGATGATGCCGAGATAGCCCGGTTGCTTTCACAAAAGGAAGATGCCGGGAAAGTAGCCGCCGTATTGGCCAAAAGTCTGGAAAAACAGGCGCTCGATCTGGACGAAACGGCGGCTTTGCTGGTTGTTCGGAACCAAGCCTTGCGTGAACAGGTATATGAAGCGGCCCGCCGTCTGAAACGGGAGATCTACGGCAACCGTATCGTGCTTTTCGCCCCGCTGTATATCGGCAACCATTGCATGAACGATTGCCGTTACTGCGGCTTCCGCCGTAGTTTAACCACTGCCGTGCGCCGAACCCTTACCGATGCCGAATTGGAAGAAGAAGTAAGAGGTTTGGAAAGGGAAGGCCACAAACGGCTGATCCTGGTGTACGGGGAATCGCCCGAGTATTCTCCCGAATTTATCGCCCGTACGGTGCGGATTGTGTATGGGACCAAGGAAGGGCATGGAGAAATCCGACGGGTCAACATCAACGCCGCACCTTTGGACAAAGAAGGCTTCGCCACAGTAAAACAGGCCGGTATAGGCACGTATCAGATTTTTCAAGAGACCTATCATAAGGGGACCTATCGCAAATTTCACCCTGCAAACACCCGTAAGGGAGACTATATGTGGCGTTTGAACGCGATGGACCGGGCTTTCGAGGCCGGTTGCGACGATATGGGCATAGGGGCGTTGTTCGGCCTGTACGATTGGAGGTTCGAGGTGATGGGGCTGGTGTCGCATGCCATCCATCTACAGCAGTGCTATCAGGTAGGACCGCATACCATCAGTTTTCCGCGCATACAGCCGGCCAACGGCCTGGATTTAGACCTGCGCCATCAGGTGGGCGACGAGGACTTCAAGTATTTGGTGGCCGTTCTGCGGTTGGCGGTACCCTATACGGGTTTGATTATGACCGCCCGGGAAAGTGCCGCCGTACGCGACGAAGTGATGCGGTTCGGCGTTTCGCAGATCGATGCCGGCACCCGTCTGGAAATTGGGGCTTACCACGAAAAAGAGTCGGTGAAAGATATGCAGAACCTCAAGAAAGAGCAGTTCCGGATCGCCGACAACCGCACCTTGGATGAAACTATCCGCTGGCTGCTCCAACAAAAGTTCATTCCTTCTTTCTGTACCTCGTGCTATAGAGTGGGGCGCACGGGCGAGCACTTCATGGAATACGCCATTCCGGGTTTTATCGGCAGATTCTGTACCCCCAACGCGCTGATGACCTTGGCCGAATACCTGAAAGACTACGCTTCTCCCGCCACGAAAGAAACAGGCAACGCCTTGATTCGGGAGACCTTGGCCGCCATGGATGCGGGCAATATCAAACAACAGCTTGTGGAACGCCTGGAAGATCTGGCCAGGAACGATACCCGCGACAGGTTGTTTTAACACATCAAAGAAGGCATACGTTGCAAATCCGTATCTTCGTACTTTGAATCCAGTAGCAAATGAAAAAGAATATAGCGGTTGTCTTGGCCGGTGGAACAGGAAGCAGGGTAGGTGTGTCCACGCCTAAGCAGTTCCTCAAGGTGGCGGGGAAAATGATTGTGGAACATACGGTGGATGCTTTTGAAAAGAACGGCCGTATCGATGAGATAGCCATCGTTTCCAATCCATTTTACATTTCCGATATCGAAAACATCGTATTGCGAAACAATTGGAAGAAGGTAAAGAAGATTCTCAAAGGCGGCAAGGAAAGACACGATTCCACGCTTTCGGCCGTCAATGCCTATAAAGGTTCCGATGTGAATCTGATTCTGCATGATGCGGTGCGCCCGCTGGTGAGCCAGCGGATCATCAACGATGTGGTAAGCGCCCTTGAAACCCACCACGCCGTGGATGTGGCCCTGCCTTCCGCCGATACGGTTATCGAAGTGGACGGCGATTTCATCTCGCATATTCCGGACCGTTCCCGTCTCAAACGCGGACAGACCCCACAAGCTTTCTGGATCGAAACGCTTGCGGCGGCTTATGAAAAATCAAGACTGGATCCCGGGTTCAAGGCAACGGACGATTGCGGTGTGGTAAAGAAATACCTTCCCGAAACCCCCATTTATGTGGTGGCGGGCGAAGAAAGCAATATGAAACTCACCTATAAGGAAGACACCTATCTTTTAGACAAGTTTTTTCAGCTCAGGAGAACCGCCACAGACGATATGACGGCCGAAGGAAGGATGCTGAGAGACAAGACGGCGGTGATTTTCGGCGGAAGCTATGGCATAGGGGCTGAAACGGCCGCCTTATTGCGGCAAAAAGGGGTTAAGGTCCATTGTTTTTCGCGGAGCGGCACGCACACGGATGTGGGCAACAGGGAGGATGTGAAAACGGCCTTGCAATCGGTAATGCGTCAGGACGGCCGTATCGATTACGTTATCGCCACGGCGGGTATACTTCACAAGGAACCGCTGGCAACAGCCTCTTACGAGAATATCGTACAGGCGGTCAACACCAATTATTTCGGTACGGTCAACATCGCCATAGAAGCCTTCCCTTACCTGAAAGAATCAAAGGGAATGTTGATATTCTTCACCTCTTCTTCCTATACGATGGGAAGAGCTTTCTATTCCATATACTCTTCCACCAAGGCGGCCATCGTCAACTTCGTGCAGGCCATAGCCCAGGAATGGGAGTCTTTCGGCATACGCATCAACTGCATCAATCCGGAGCGGACGAAAACACCCATGCGGATCCGCAATTTCGGAAACGAACCCGATGGTACATTGCTGTCGGCATCGGAAGTGGCCGAGGCAACGATACGGACGCTGGCTTCGGATTATACCGGGCAGATTGTCGATGTGAAGCGAAAAAGAGAGGCATGACATGAATCAGGACAGATTTCTGGATACATACAAAAAAGAACGCTTGCGTGCCTGTCAGCTGAAACAGGTTGCCATACTGGAGCGAATCGACCGGATTTGCAAGAAACACGGTATCGATTACTGGTTGGACGGAGGCACGTTGCTGGGGGCTGTCAGGCATGGGGGATTCATACCCTGGGACGACGACATCGATGTGGCCATGAAGAAGGAGGATCTACCCCGCTTCATAGCGGCCACGGAAACCGAACTGCCCGCCTTTCTCGTGTTGCAGTTCCCTGAGGATAAACATGACAGTCAATCGGTGATAAAGATACGGGATCTCAACTCCTTTTTCATTTCCCGAGACGACGACCTAAGCAAGTCTTATCCCAAAGGAGTTTTTGTGGATATATTTCCGTTTGTGGATTATCCTTCCGTGGGAAAGAAATGGATAAGGTTCGTGGCCAAAGGAATCTGTGCCAGTCATGCCGTATTGACCCGGAAACATTCTTACTCGCTGTACAACACGATGGCATTCTTCTACTTTGAATGCCGTTATCTGCTTTGCCGTATCCTATGGTTCCTTTCCCGCCTCTTGCGCCCCTGCGATAAATACCTTTCCAACACGCTCCATAACAATTGGTACGGTATCATGCACGAAAAGAAAGCGGTTTTTCCAACCCGGGAAATCATGTTTGAAGGAAAGACATTCATGGCACCGGCCGATCCGGATCGATACCTGCGTGATCTGTACGGAGAATATATGACCCTGCCGCCGGAGGAAAAGCGGATCAGCCACGCCTTGTATTTTATTCCGGAACTAATTGTAAATCAAGACAAACAATCATAAGAGATGCTTGTAATACAAGGCCGAATAAATAGGGAATATGGCGCCGCGCAGATACGTGGAAAGGGTTTGCCGGCCTTGGGCAAATGTCAGCAGATTGCCCCTGCGGGCACAGAAAAGACATAGGCGGATAAAGTCGGTCAGGTACCGGCTCGAATACAAGTGCAGGATTTTCAACCCCTCTTTTCGGATAGGCGCTTGCGAATGGATTTCCGACAGAAACCGCTCTTCGCTTTTCAGGATTTGCAGAATCCCGGGCCTCAGTTTCCTGTACAGGCGCCATGCTTCTTTAGCCGTATCTTTTATATTCCCGATAGTCTTCCTGTTCCCGGATACACTGAAATATGTTTTTGTGGCGTTGTGCAAATGTCTCCTGTGGCGAACCAAAGGCGCGTCGATATAGACGATGCTGTCGTGCGCGGCGGCCACCAATCCCAGAATCACATCATATAAACGGGGCGGAAAGAAAGGCGAAAGCTGCAAGGTTTCATCCAACAAGGCACGGGTAAACAGGGTGGCATGGCCTGCGAATGCACCGACAAACAGGATCCTTAATAAATTATAGTTCGCCGGCCTCATGTCGATAGATACGTGAATGTCTTTTTCATCCACAAAAGGACTGGATTTTCCGGTACAAAGCATCTTGTCGCCGATGGCATCCATCTGTTTTTCCAATTTGTCGCTTTCCCACACATCGTCCTGATCGGAAATGGCTATCAGATCGCCTTTGGAACGTTGCATGGCCGAAAAGAAATTCCGATTTATCCCAAGCTTCGCATCGTTTCTGTAAAGTCTTATGAAAGGATATTTCTCCGCGTATTCCTGCACAATGGCACAAGTGTTGTCGGTGGAGCCGTCGTCCTGGACAATCAGTTCCGCAACGGGATAGGTCTGACGCAGTATGGAATCCAATTGCTCTCTCAGATATCTTTCTCCGTTAAAGGTACACATCACAACCGAGATGCTCCGCTTCCGTCTGTTTCCGCCCGTAATCATTCCCTGTCGTATTTCTATATCATTTTTTCCCATAGGAGATATGCAATAATACAAAATAGCGGACACAAAACAGCCCTGCCGTCATCATATTCTTTATCGGTTCGGGAATAGAGTCGATTAGCTTACCGAAGAACCGGAGACCTGGCGGTACAAGGCCGCATAGCGACGGGCCACCACCTCCTCGGCATAGCAATCCATTACCTTTTTGCGGGCATTCCCGCACAAGGTGCCGTAATCGGGATGCGTAAGGACAAAACGTATGCCCTCGGCCAGATCTTCAGCCGATTTATATCGTGCCACATAGCCATTGGACAAGTGGTCTATCATCTCGGGGATTCCGCCGGTGTCGAATCCGACGCAAGGTGTGCCGCAAGCCAAAGACTCCATGATGGTATTGGGAAGATTGTCTTGCAAGGAAGGGGTAACGAACAGATCGACGGCACTGTATATCTCCGCCAGTTCGGATTCATTGCCGATATAGGGCAGCGGAAAACAGGGGAAAGGGAAAAGAGGGGCGTATTGCGCCGTGTTGCTGCCGAAAACCACAATGCCTGCTTCCTTTCCCGGATCGGCACAAATAGCCGAAAGATGCCTGCAAGCCGCAATCAGATAATCGACACCTTTGCGTTTATCATTGATATTCATGGCTCCGAAAAGCAACAGTTTCCTATCTTGGGGCAGGTTGTACTTCTTGCGGACCGCGCTTTTATCCATCGGCTTGAACACCTCCGTGTCGATGGCGTTCGGAATATTCGTGAAACCTTGCCCTTGCAGCAAACGGCTTTTTCCTGCCATGTTTTCCATCCAACGGCTACATCCCACAAAGGTAACATGGCTGTTGGCGAACAACTTTTTCTTTTTGTTGAATATCTTGAACGAAAGGTCTTTGGAAAAGCCTTTGTGAAGCAACGGGCAATGGTGGCATTGTCCGAGGTAGTGCAGACAGTTGCCGGCATAATGGCAGATACCGGTAAAAGGCCACATGTCATGCAATGTCCAGACAACAGGTTTGCCGGAGTCCGAAATTTTTTGCAAGACCTTGAGCGAGAGCATCCCTTGATTTATCCAATGCAGGTGGATAACATCGGCTTTCTTGAATTCGGATGTCCGGGTGA
The DNA here is from genome assembly GCA_947175635.1 of uncultured Bacteroidales bacterium. Lineage (GTDB taxonomy): Bacteria > Bacteroidota > Bacteroidia > Bacteroidales > P3 > Pullibacteroides. The sequence goes on from CAMWNM010000037.1 coordinate 10,765, forward strand.
TGTCGAATCCCGTGTTGGCGATGGATATACCGAACAGATTGAGACGGCGGAAGCCATTATGGAGATAGATAACCAGACGTTCCCACAGAAAGGCGACTTTTCTGGTTTTCTTACCGCCAACCGCCTGTACCTGTGTGCTGTCGGTGTTTTTATGCAGAACCAACATCCTCGCCTCCATACCATGCTTGTTCAAAGCCTTCATCAGCCTGTTGGCCGCCACTGCCGCACCCCCGGTGCGTTCGGATGTGTTTACAATCAAGACCATGATGCGATACCGGAATGTGTTGCAATATTAAAACATCTGCACGACAAAACCAATTCGGTCATTCCCCCTGAACCGACACAAAAAAAAAGAGTTCCGGAAACCGGAACTCTTTTTTACAGAGATACATTTCTCATTTATCCGAAGTTACTTCGGAGGCTTCCCGGATGGGACCGGTCTTGATTCCATCGTTTTGGGGCGAGGAAGAAACTTTCAGTATTTTTCCCTTTTGGGCGTCGATTACCATTTCGTCGGCCCGGTATTGGCCGGTGGCGTGCAGGTACTCCATACGTTTAAGCACGTAGTTGGTGTAGTCGTTGGCGTATTGGTCACGGCTTTGATGCAGGAGACTTTCGGCATTGAGCAGTTCGGTCATCGTGGCCGTTCCCGCCTGATAGGCATCAAGCTGCATACGGTAATTTTCCCGGGCCGTTTCAATCGAAAGTCTGGAAATGTTTACCTGATTGTAGCAATCTTCAAGCTGATTGTAGAACTGCTGCATCTGGACGGTAAGCATCTGTCCGGCGTCCTGACGGGTATTTTCGGCTTCCTGAAACGCCAGATTGGCCTTTTTCATCTTTAAACCGCCGCCCCACCACTGGCTGATGGGCACATTCACGGCCGCGGTCCCGAACCAAAAAGAACGGTCGAGGCTTTTGATGATATTGTGGTAGGCATAACCGCCCCCCACCAAAACGGTGGGCAGGTTGTCGCCCAAGGCCAGCCGTTTGCGAAGACGGGCGGCTTCCACGTTCTTTTCCAGCAGGCGGTAGTTCAGGTTCCCCGCCAGCGCGGTCTGATGGTCGGTATGGTAAGCAGACGGATCCGTCAATTCTTCTTCCTCCAGATCCACGATATCGAAACTGTCCATATCCATGCCGATATACTGCCCCAGCAGCATTTTGGTAAGGCTGATGCCGTTCCGCACCTGTATCAATCCGCTTTTTACCTGGTTGGCCTTGAGGCTTACCTGCAACTGGTCGTTGCGGCTCTTCACCCCGGCCTCCACCGCTTCGGCAACATCGCCGGTGAGATTGCCCAACAGGCTGTCCATGCTCATCACCGTCTGTTCCTTCACCTTGAGGTTAAGCAACTGGCGGTAATATTTTTCAACGGTAAGCAACACTTCGTCGTGGCTCTGCTGCAACTGATAGGTCTTTACCTGTTCGCCCACCTTATAGAGTTTCTGGGCGTTCACAATCTTCATGCCCATAAACACCGGCTGCACGGCCGTTACCGCCGCCGCCAATCCTTTGTCGAGCACTTCCACTTCCTTTTTCTGAATACCTTGCAGCCCCTGGTCGATGGGGGAGGTGATACCGTTGATGATTTCACCCACCTGCGGGAGGATTTCGGCCGGCAGGTTCTGCATCAGGAATTCCTGCAATTGCGCCACGGCCGGCAAGGCTTCGCCCAGACTTCCGGGCAGGTTGAAGAAATCGCCCAAAGTACCGCCCAACATGCCCTTGTCGGCGATAAACCCGATGCCGGTGGCCTGAATGGAAGGAAAAAAATTGGCGATATTGGCTTGCCGGTCGGCCTTGGCCATCTCCACCTGCAAGCGGGCGTTCTTCATCTTTACATTGTTGGCAAGCGCCAGTTCCTGACATTCTTGCAAACTCAATCGGCGGGGCTGGGCCGGAAGGCGGAGGCATGCCAAGGCCAAGGTCGCCGCCATGAATATGAGGATTCTTTTGTTGTTCATCTTACTGCATGTTTAAGGATTCCGAAACCGTTTGCGTGGCGGGAATGTGATCGATACGCCTGAAAACCAGCCAATAGGCTACTGGCAAAACGGTTACGATCAACACCATCGAGATAAGGGAACCGAAACAGATAACCGCACCCATGGGCGACCACAGTCCGCTGCCGCCCAGAATCATGGGAACCACCCCCATGGAAGCGGCGGCCGAGGTAAGGAAAATGGGGCGCATACGGCGCTTGGCCGAATGCACGGCGGCTTCATACACGCTCATGCGCTCTTTCTGCCGCAGTTCCTGTGCGTAGTCGAGCATGATGATGCCGTTACGCACCAGAATCCCCATCAGGGAGACAAAGCCCAGAATGGCGGTAAGGCTGAAATCCTTACCCAATATCCACAGACCGGCAAATCCGCCGAAAGCACAGAGGGAAATGGAACATAGCACCAAGAGCGCCATATTGATTTGCTTGAAGTGGAAAAGCAGGATAAAGAAGATAATAGCCACGGCGATGAAGAGCCCGCTCAGGATACGCGGAATGTTTTCTTCATCGATGGCGCGGGAACCGCCGTAGGAAATGGAGATATCGGCGGGAATATCGAGTGCGGCAATCTGCCTGTCGACCGAATGGGTGCGGTCGGTGGTGTTGTAGCCGCGCACCACGTCGGAAGAAACGGTAAGGGTGCGTACCCCATTCTTGCGCACGATGCTGCCGTCGGTCCAGTCGGGTGTGATATCGGCCACCTGACGCAAAGGTACCGGATGACCGCCGATCAAGGTGGGCAGTAAACCGTTGCTCACATCTATCAGTTTGGCCTCTTCGGCACGATCGGTCTTGATCACCACCTTCATCGGATAATCGCCGTCCCACAGCGTGGTGATGGGTACGCCGTCGCCCATCTGAAGCGCGATGGTGGCTGAAAGCAGGGTCTTGTTGATGCCCAGACGGTTGGCCTCATCCTTGTTGATATTCACGTTTACCCCGGGCAGAGAACCTTCGAAAGAAGACCTGACCATACAGAGTCCTTCGGTGTTGCGCATGATGGAGGCGATGGTATCGGCCCAGAATTTCACATCTTCCATATGATTGCCGCTCAGACGCACTTCAATCGGGCTGGCCGCTTCCGAATAGTCCATCTGCTTGAAGCGGATCTGGGCCAAGGGGAAATAGTCGGTGTAGATGTTGGCGTATTCGTCAAGCATCTCCTCGGTGGCGTCGGGGCTCAGGGTATTGACGATAAACTGGGCGAAGTTGCTGCCGCCGATCTGCGGGGCATAGGTGGTATGGAAACGGGGCGAGCCGCTGCCCACGAATTTGGTGACGAAAGCCACACGGGAATCCTGCCGCAGGATATGTTCCATGCTGTCGGCTATGCCGGCGGTGGTTTCGATGGCCGTACCGGCCGGCAGATAGAACTCGATGGCGAACTGGTTACGTTCGGCCGTGGGGAAAAGCCGTTGCGGCAGGTTGAACATGATGAAGAACCCCGCCGCCACCGAAACGACGCCGGCACACAAGGTAACGGCAGGACGTTTGAAACAAGCGGCCAACAACCTTTCGTAATAGGTCTGCACGATATCGAGGAAACTTTTCCGCTGACGTTTCTTTTCGGCTGCGGCTTGTTTGATACCCTTGCGGATGAAACGGTACTGGAGGTAGGGAACCAGCAATACGGCTACGATGAGCGAAATGCCGAGGGTAATGATGATGGCCCAGGGGAAAGAAAGGATAAAGTCTTTGAACATTCCCTTGAATGTGAAAAGGAAAGGAATGAAGGTGATGCTGATAGCCAGGGTTGCCGAGAGGATGGAGATGAAAAACTCCCGCGCGCTGGAGAGCGAAGCCTGCCAACGGGGCACACCTTCATCCAAGTGCTCCATATAGCAGTCCACAATCACCACCGAGTTGTCCACAATCATCCCCAATGTAACAATCAGGGCGGCCAGTGTCACCGTGTTGAGTTCGATGCCGCAGAGGAAGAAAATCCCCAGACTCATAAAAATCGTGATGGGGATGGTGACGGCCGACACCATGGCCATACGCAGCGGCATCAGCAGCACCACCACCAGCACCACGGCCAGAATGGCGATCAGCAGTTCCTTGAGGAAGGTGGCCACCGATTCCCGCACCACATGGCTTTGGTCGGTTACACAATAGAATTTCACATCGGGAGGAAGTTCTTGGGCGTATTCGTCCACAATCTTCTTCGCTTCCCGTCCCATCTTCACGATATTGTAGCCTTGGCGGAGTTCTATCGACAGCAGCACGCATTTGGTTCCGTCGGTTTCGATATAGGAAGAGGGGTGGGCATATTCCCTTTCCACACGGGCCACATCCTTCAGCCTCACCACGTTGCCCATAGGGTCGGCATAGATGATCTGGTCTTCGATATCCCTTTCCGAAGCGAAAGATTGGGCGATATGGATAGGGGCCACGAAGGCGTTGTTTTCCACCTTTCCGCTCAAGGTGGTGAAACCTTGTGAGAACAAACGGGCCGAAAGGGTAGGGGTTCCCATACCGTAATGCGCCAGCTTGGCCTGATCCAGATATACGGTAAGTTGCTCGCTCTGCGAGCCTACACGGCTGATCTTACTGATGGACTCGATGTTGCGGAGCCGCTCTTCGAGACGGTCCAGATATTGATCCAGCTCGCGGTAGGTCTTGTCTTTGGAGGCGATGGTATACAGAAGAGAAGAAGTCTCTCCGAAGTCATCCATCGCAATAAGGGCCAATACCCCTTGCGGCAGTTTGGATTTATAACTCTGCAGGCCATGCTTGAACTTGGCCCAGAAGTCGTTTTTTTCGGCCGTGCCGATGGTTTCGTTCAAATGCAGTATCACGATGGCCATACCGTCTTTACAGATGGTGTAGGTGCCATCCTTATCCACTTCCTTATACGAGAAGATGAAACTTTCCAAAGGCTTGGCCAGCTGCTCTTCGATCTGCGCCGAAGTGGTGCCCGGATACACGGCCACCACCACACCCTGACGTATCGTAAAACCGGGAAATTCCTGTTTGGGCATGACGCTCAGCGAATACGCGCCGAAAATCATCATGAGCACCACCACCAGGATCACGATTTGGCGATGGTTCATGGCCCATTCTATAATGCCTCCTTTTTTCATGACTATCTCACGATTACGTTGGAACCTTCGCTTACTTTCTGAACGCCTTCCACAATCAGTTGATCGCCGCTTTCCAATCCGGCGGTAACCAGAGCGCCTGTTTCGGTGAGGCCGCCTACCGTTACGATGCGTTTAACAGCCATATTGTTGCGTACCAACCATACGAAAGCATGTCCGGCATAGTCGATCTGGATGCAGGAATTGGGAACCACAAGCCCCGAAACACCGTTTTCTGTATCGGTGATATCCACCTTGCACACCATCCCCGGCATCAGTTCCTGTTCGGGATTTCCGATGGCGATCTTTACATCATAGGTGCGGGAGATGGGATTGGCGGTGACGCTCTTCTCGGTTATCTTTCCACGGAATTCCTTGTTTCTGAGCGCCGGAACACGGATACGCGCCTCCTGTCCGATACGGGTATCGGCAATTTCGTTCTCGGGAACGGGTACCTTCACATTCACATTGTCGATGGTAACCAACTTCATCACCGGCACACCGGGAAGCACGGTTATTCCCGTCTCTATTTTCTTTTCGGCAATGATGCCGTCGAAAGGAGCCTTGAGCACCGCGTTCTCGAGATTCTTTTTGGCGATACCCTCCATGGAAACAGCCTGTTGCAGTTTAGTCTTCACTTCTTCCCACTGAATATCGGTCATGCTTCCTTTCTTGTGCAGTTTTTCGTATCGCTTGTAGGCATCCTGCGCCTGACGGAGCGTGGAAAGGGTAACATCATGTGCGTTTTTAAGCGAAACGGGATCCAGTTCGGCCAGTTTCTGCCCCTTTTTTACCGCCATGCCGTCGAAAACGTAAACAGCCTGGACGCTTCCGGCTGTCTGGAAACTCAAGGCCGCCGCGGATTCCTCCTCGACGGTACCCGAATAATTCTGTTCGTAATGGGCTCTGGCATCGGAAACCGTTATCACGCTGACACGGGTTGCCGAAGGAACGGGCGCGATGTCGCTCCGTTTTTTGCAAGAAGGGAGCGCCAAGCATATCGCCGCGCCGACAATACAGAATTGAAGAGCTTGTTTTTTCATTGCTATTCTTACTGTTACAATTATTTACATCTAATTTTCAAGAAGTGCAAAATAAGGCAGAAAGACGGAGGGAATCAAGGTCTGTTTTTCGCTAAAAATGGTCTATTTTTCCTCAAGAAATTTGGCCGGAAGTATCAAAGGCCCTATCTTTGCCTGCCGGTCAAACAAAAGCAAAAAATGGCAAACGCAGAAAAGAATCCGATTCGTTTTGAACGGAAAAACACCAATCTGGGCTATATCGGAGAAGAAGCGGTTATCCTGAAAAGCATGCGGCAATTCGCTTCCTATCAGGCGGATGCCCTTTCCTCGGGGATGTTGTTTCTGGCACTTTGCACCAAAGGGCGGGCGGTCTTCGGTATAGACAACTATCGCTATCAGGCCGACCGGGGCGTGCTGGTGCTTATCCGGCCAGGACAGGAAGTGCAGTTTGAAGAAATCCTGCCCATGAGCGACGGTATCGGCATCGCCTTCATGCAGAAATTCATACAGAGCGCCCTGATTGCCTACAGCGATTTCTGGCCCTTGTTGCTGGAACTGGAAAAAAAGCCCTGTGTGCGTCTCAATACCGAAGAGATCCAGTCTTTGGTGCGGATTCACCGGCATCTGTTCGAATCGAGCCGGTTGCCCGACCATCCGTTCAAAACGGAGATGCAGCGTTCCCTGATGCACGCCATGCTCTACGAAGTGGCCATGATGACCTCGGCCCGTGTAGGAAATTCTCCCGTACCGGAGTCGGGACATTTTGAGCTCTATTACCGTTTCACGCAATTGGTAACGCGCTTTTACCGGACATCGCGCAGCGTGGCTTTCTATGCCGACAAACTCTATGTAAGCCCCAAATATCTGGGAACGGTGGTCAAATCCGTGTCGGGGAAAACGGCCAATCGCTGGATAGACGAATACGTAACCAAAGAAGCCGGAAAGATGCTCAGGATAACCTCCAGATCGATACGCGAGGTGGCGGATACACTCAATTTCGCCGATGCCTCCTTCTTTACCAAATATTTCAAAAAAAACGCCGGCATCACGCCCAAGGAATACCGGGCGCAATACGGGCGTTAGTTATTCTGATTATCGTATCGCAATATCTCGTTGCGGATGTATTGCTCACGCAGGATTGTTCACGGCCAATCCTCCCGTTTTACGGTATTCGGCCAAAGAAAACCCTGTGATCCTTTTGAAGTATTTATTCATAAGGTCGAATGAACCAAAATGGAAATCATCCGCTATGTTCTTAAGGCTTCTGTCTTCATGGAGCAAAGACGTTTTAATGTTTTCGATCACATAATTTTCAATCAACTTTATTGCTGATTTCCCTGATTTTTCTTTCGTGACTTTAGAAAGATATTGCGGTGTAACGGACAATATGTCTGCATAAAAAGATACGGAACGTTGCTGTCTGTAAAAATCGTGTAATGCAAGGTGGAATCTTTGTAATAGAGACTCCTTTCTGTCGCGAGGATGAGTCATAACATTCCGTATTATTTCGCTTATCGGATATTTGGTGATGAGTGCCTCTAAAAGCTTTTGGATGGTTTTTATCCGATTAGGATTTTCTGTTTCCTGTAATTCACTTTCTATAAGATTGAAATATGGTAAGAGATTCTG
>CAMWNM010000038.1 GCA_947175635.1 uncultured Bacteroidales bacterium
TTGCAATACAACAAATTGATTTATAATTATATAAAAACGAAATATACCTTGTTGTGGGGATACGGCGGCCGAAAAATACCCATTTGTGGCGATTACATAGCCCGATAAAGCGTCCTATCTTTGCATCATAGTTTTAAGGGTATTTTGTTTTTACAGGTTTGTGTTTCTTATTCCGGCTTGCGGGTAATCGCAAGTGGCCCGCAGCCGGAAAAGATTCTTCGCTTTTTCTACCTTTCTTCTTTTGATCGGCATTTTTCGCATACGCCTTTTATCGTATAGTTCACGCTTTCGGCCACGAAGCCTTCAGGCAGCGTGATGGCTGGAATGTGTGCGGAGGGGAGGCAGTATGTTTTCTGGCAGTTTCTGCAATAAAAATGAATGTGCATGTCCTCTACCGAACATCCGTATGGATTTTGGCAGATTTCGTATTTGAGGGAACCGCTGCCGTCTTCAAAGGCATGCACCAGATGGTGTTCAAGAAACAGCGTTACGGTGCGGAAAATGGTGGATTTGTCTACGGTTTCCAAGGCAAGTTCAAGTTGGGCCAACGACAAGGGTTCGGTTGCCGATAAAAGCGCCTTGAAAACCAATTTCCGGATAGCGGTGGGCTTTACACCCTTTTGTTCTAATCTTGCTTCAATTTCCATAAGGCGATGCACAAACGGTAGAGCCCGCGAAGATACTATTTTTTCCTGCCCCAGATCATCTTGATCGAATTGAGCACGGCCAGAAGGGAAACGCCTGTGTCGGCAAATACGGCACCCCATAGGGAGGCGATGCCGAAAACGCCCAACACCATGATGACAGCCTTGATGCCGAAAGCCAGCGCGATATTCTGGTAAACGGTTTTCCTTACTTGCCGCGCTACGGAAAATGCTTGCGGGAGATGTGAAAGCCGATCGGTCTGCAAAACGATATCGGCGGTTTCTATAGCCGCGTCGCTTCCCCCCGCGCCCATGGCCACACCCAGATCCGAGGCGGCCAGCACGGGCGAATCGTTGATGCCGTCGCCCACAAAAGCCACCCGGTATCCTTGTTTTTTGAACGCCTGTAAATGCGCTACTTTCTCTTGCGGCAACAATCCCCCGAATCCGTTTTCTATACCCAATTCCACCGCCAGAGCCTTTACGCGCTCAGGGTTATCGCCCGAAAGCACCGCCAGGGTCCGGATACCTTGCCTATTTAAAGATTGTATGGTGGAGGCGGCATCCTCTTTGGCTTGATCCGAAAGTTGCACGGCGGCGGCGAAAATACCGTCGATAGCGCATAAAACCGAGGTTTGCGAACCTGATTTCCATACTTCAGGAACGCTGGCGCCTGCTTCCGCGAGCAGTGCGGCCGAACCCGCCGCCACGGTCTTTCCCTCGCTTTGGGCCAAGATGCCGAAACCGGACTTTTCTTCCGCCTTCTGCACCGGCCGGACAGAGATACCCTTGTTCCGGACGTATTCCACCAAGGCCTGCGCTATCGGATGCCGGCTGGCCGATTCGGCCGAAGCCAAAAGCGAAAGGGTCTGTTGCGCATCGAAACCGTTTGCCATCTCCACCGATGTAACGCGGAATTTGCCTGTGGTAAGGGTGCCGGTTTTATCGAAAGCCACGGCATTGACCGCCGCAGCGGCATCCAGACTGTTGCCCCCCTTGAACAGGATGCCGTTCCGGGAGGCCCTGCCGATACCGGCAAAGTAGCTCAGCGGAATGCTTACCACCAATGCGCAGGGACAGGAAATGACCAGAAATACCAAGGCGCGGTAAAGCCACAATGAAAAATCGTATTCATAGTTTCCGAATGCGCCCGCCAAAGCCGGAATCCCGGCCACCAGTATGGCGGCAAGAATCACAACCGGGGTGTAGATCCGGGAGATCCGGCGGATAAAGATTTCGGTCGGCGCCTTGCGTTTGGCCGCTTCCTCCACCAGCCGGGCCATTTTGGCAAGCGCGCTGTCGTGGTAAGGGCGCAAGGTTTTGAGCCGGACAGACTGTTCCAGCACTACACAACCGGCCGGTATTTCTTCTCCCTCTTTCACAAAGCGGGGCAGACTTTCTCCTGTCAGCGCCGAGGTGTCCACATGGGCGGAGCCCGAAATCAACACCCCGTCTATGCAGACCCTTTCCCCAACAGCCGTTTCTATCGTTTCGCCTGTGGCCACCGTTTCCGGTGCGGTGTTTTCCTCTTTCCCCCCCCGAATCACACGGACCCTGTCGGGACGCATTTCGAGCAGTTCCCGGATGTTGCGGCGTGAACGCCGCACGGCACTTTCCTGCAATTCTTCACCCACGGCGTAAAACAGCATCACCGCCACCGCTTCGGGATATTCTCCGATATAAAACGCACCGATTGAAGCCAGCAGCATCAGCGTGAATTCATTGAAGAAATCTTTCCCGGCAAAGGCTTCCACCGCTTCTTTGGCCACAGGGGCGCCTACCGGCAGAAAGGCCACCGCAAACCAGACAAAATCCACCCAAGGATAAAGGAACCAGCTTGGTTGCAGATGTTCCAGCAGAATACCGGTGGCCAGCAATAGAAACGACACCGCCTGAGGAAGCCATTCTTTGCCTATGTGCAAATATCTTTCGTTTTTCATGAGAAATGAGAATTTCCGTAAATATGGAAATGCAAGATTAGGGAGAATCGGGTGCAAACCGGTTGCAGTTTTCCAGATGCGCAACATGGCGGCACATGCAAGGCGAAAATTGACTATCTTTACAGAATGAATCAGGAACAAGCGGCATATCTGTTATTGGGCGGAAATATAGGTGATTGTGTTCGTACATTTCGCACGGCGAGGCGGGAAATCAGCCGCCGCGTAGGCAAAATCACCAAGGCATCCGCTCTTTTCACTTCGCCCGCATGGGGTTTTGAAGCGCGGGAAGCTTTCTACAACCAGGCGGTTGAAGTGCATACGGCCCTTGATCCTTATGCCCTTTTGCGTGTTCTGCTCGAGATAGAACGGGAACTGGGCCGTGTCCGTACCGACGCCCCGGGCTATGCGTCCCGTACGCTCGACATAGATATCCTGCTGTATGGCGAGGCATCCATTCACAGCCGTTTGCTCAGTGTTCCCCATCCCTTGCTGCCTCAAAGAGCCTTTGCGTTGCTGCCCCTTTCGCAGATCGCTCCGGATTTGCTGCATCCGCAGTTGAATCTTACCGTGGCGCAGTTGTTGGCGCGGTGTCCCGATACGGTACAGAAAGTTGAACCCTGTGGTTTACCGCCGCAGGAAATGTATTCGGACACGGCGCTTCTGGATACGGATTCCGGGCAGGCCGGCAAGATGACAGAAAGTCCGGCCGGTGTTTTTCCCGACAATATCCGTTTTATCGCCATAGAAGGCAATATAGGCGCGGGCAAGACCTCTCTTTCCCGTCGGATAGCCCGTCAGTTCGGGGCCAAGCTGGTAACCGAAAGTTTTGAAGAAAACGAGTTCCTGCCCAAGTTCTACAAAAACAGGGAACGTTATGCCTTTCCGCTTGAACTCACCTTTCTGGCCGAACGATACCGTCAGGCCAAGGAAGACTTCGTGCAGGAACTTTTCAGTCCCTTTATCGTGAGCGATTTTTCTATCTGCAAGAGCCTCATTTTTGCACAGAACACCTTGCAGGAAGACGAATATAGCCTTTTTTCGCGTCTTTACCGCATTATCCTCACCACCGTTCCCCAGCCGGATCTGTATGTGTATATCCATAGCGACATAGACCGCCTCATGCGCAATATCCGATGCCGCGGACGCGCCTATGAGAGCGATATGGATCCAGACTATCTGCGTCAGATAGAGAAAGGGTATCTGGACTATATGAATACGTTGCATTCCGACAAAAGTCTGGTGATTCCGGTAAGCGATCTGGACTTTGTAAACAATCAGGCCGATTATGAATCGGTGCTTGCCCAGATAAGCCGGGCTGCGCACAAGGCCATGCAGGTCTAAGACAGGAAAAGATGGATATTTTGAATAATAGATAAATAAAACTAGTTGCAATGAAATCATTTTTCAAGTACCTTCTGGCTACCGTAGTGGGTATGCTGATTGTAAGTATGGTGATGTTCTTCATCATGCTCGGTTCGCTTGGCGCCATGATGGCGGGCAAGTCCAAATCTCCGGTTCAGGTTAAAGACAACACGGTTCTTAAAATCGCGCTCGACAAGGAAATATCCGACAAAAGCCGTTCGGCTTCGGGTGGCGGGTTTGCATCGTTTTCCATGCCCGATTTCTCCAAGACAATGGGGTTGAACGATATGTTGAAAGCCATCGGCAAAGCCAAGGATGATGCCAGGATAAAAGGCATTTACCTTACCTATGAAGGCGGTTCGGCCGGTTTTGCCACCACGCAGGAATTGCGCAGGGCGTTGGCTTCGTTCAAGGAATCGGGTAAGTTCGTTTACGCCTATGCCGATTCTTATACGCAAAACGCTTATCATCTGGCTTCGGTAGCCGACTCTGTGTTTATCCAGCCGCAGGCCTCCGTTTCCTTTCAAGGTATGGCGGTACAGGTGATGTTCTTTACCAAGTTCCTTGAAAAAATAGGCGTGCAGATGCAGGTGATACGTCACGGTCAGTTCAAGAGTGCGGTGGAACCTTTCATGCGTACCGATATGAGTGCGGCCAACCGGTTGCAGTATCTGGTGCTGTTCAATTCAATGTGGGATGTGGTGAGCAAGGATGTGGCCGCTTCGCGTAACCTTTCGCTGGAACGTGTCAATGCAATCGCCGACAGTTTGCTGGGCTTTACCGCCCGCAGTGCGTTGAGGGCCGGTTTGGTCGATGCCTTGATGCCGGGCAGTCATGTGGAGGAAAAGATGCTTCCCGAACGCCTGGGACTTGCCGACAGCGTAAAGGTGAATATGGTTTCACTGGGGGATTACATCAAGACGGTTTCCGAACCCAAGACCTCTTCCAAAAACAAGATAGCCGTTATTTATGCCGAAGGCGATATCGTGGTGGGCAAAGGTTCGGCGGGACATATCGGCATCGACTTGGTCGGCCAGATTGAAAAAGTTTTGAAAGACAAGAATGTGAAAGCCCTTGTGCTTCGTGTGAACTCTCCCGGCGGCAGTGTGCTCACCTCCGACATCATTTATCAGGAAATGCTCAAGGTTAAGGAAAAGATGCCCGTGGTAGCTTCTTACGGTAACTATGCGGCCAGCGGTGGCTATTACATTTCCTGCATGGCGCATAAAATCTACGCTTCGCCCAATACGCTTACGGGCAGTATCGGCGTTTTCGGCACAATTCCAAACCTCAAAGGGCTCGTTACCGACAAATTGGGACTGACCGTTGACCATGTGCAGACCAACAGGAACGCTACCGCTTTTACAAGTGTTTTCCGGCCGCTTACGGCTTATGAAGAGGCTGTGATACAGCAAAGCATCGAAGAGGTTTATGCCGGATTCATCGGCAAGGTGGCCGAAGGCAGACATATGACCCCGGCACAGGTGGATTCGATAGGGCAGGGCCGTGTGTGGAGCGGTACCAATGCCATCGGTATCGGTTTGGTGGATGAATTGGGCGGTTTGGAAGAAGCTGTGGCCGGCGCGGCCGAGATGGCCGGCATCAGCGACTATACGCTGGTGGAATATCCCAAAGACAAGTCTTTGAGCGAACAATTGATGGAATTGCTGGGAGACGTTCAGGCCAAATCGGCCCAAGCCTATATCGCCAGGCAGTTCGGGGTGGCCGGTGCGGAAGTGTATTCGCAGTTGTCTCAACTGATGGGGCAGGATAAGCCTCAAGTTTGGGTCCGCATGCCCGAAATTTTCGTATTCGAATAAGCAAGACGGGTATTCAGCCGATGCGCAACAGACTCGGCATGTTGAAGCCAAACGCCGGAAAATGAACGGCGTTTGGCTTTTTTTACATGATTCCGCTAACTTTGCGGTGCTTCTGCATCGAAAACGCATGGAAAAATCATTTACGGGAAAAGTTGTACAAGGCAATCAGCTTGGCCGCACCATCGGTTTTCCCACCGCCAATCTGCAAACAGAAGGAGTGGTGCTGCCCAAGGGTGTTTTTGCCTGTCGGGTGGTGTGTCCGGAGGAGGGACCTGAGGCATGGGAGGCCATGATGAATGTGGGCACGCGCCCCACGGTAAGCAGTGCGCCTACTTTGAGCATAGAGGTGCATATCTTCGATTTTTGCGGCAACCTTTACGGAAAAAAACTGCAAGTGGAGATTGTGGCGCAAATACGTAGCGAAAGGAAGTTTGCCGATTTGGAAGAATTGCGGAAAAATTTGGAACAGGACAGGCAGACCGCGCGAAAACTGCTCTCAAACGCTTACCATTAGGAAATGAAGATTTGCTTGGAAACTATAGAAGAGATAAGCCGTTGGCTGAGGGCAACCGGGAAGGAAGCCGAGGAACTCCGCCGGCAGGCGCATGAGACCAAGCTGCGGACGGTGGGCGGAAAGGTGTATCTCCGGGGGTTGATAGAGTTTTCGAACATCTGCCGGAAAAACTGCTTTTATTGCGGGATCCGTTGCGGCAATGCCGCCGTGAACCGATATACCTTGAGCCGGCAGGAAGTTCTTTCTTCGGCCCGTTTCGCTTGCAGGGAAGGGTTCGGTTCGGTGGTGATACAGGCAGGGGAGCGTAGCGATGAGGCCTTTGTGTCCGAGATAGAGGCTTTGGTGGAAGCCATGATGCAGGAAAGCCACGGCCAATTGGGCATTACCCTTTCGTTGGGAGAGCAGACGCCCCGGACCTATGCCCGCTGGAAAAAAGCGGGTGCCTTGCGCTATCTTCTGCGGATAGAAACTTCCGATGCAGGGCTCTATGCCGGACTGCATCCTTCCGATCATTCGTTTCACCAACGGCTTTCCTGTATTTCTTCTTTGCGCGAACTGGGTTATCAGGTGGGAAGCGGCATCATGATAGGATTGCCGGGACAAAGCGTGGAGCAGGTGGCGGCCGATTTGTTGTTTTTTAAGGCCATGGATCTCGACATGGTGGGGATGGGGCCCTATATCGAACATCGCCAGACGCCTTTGTGGGCGCAACGTCATAAGGTGCCCTCCTTGCAGGAACGCTACGATCTGAGCTTGAACGCATGGGCGGTGTTGCGGCTGTTGATGCCCGATATCAATATCGCCGCCTCCACGGCCATCGGCAGTATCTCACCCAAAGGCCGGCAAGAGGTGCTTTACACGGCGGCCAACGTCATCATGCCCAACCTCACTCCCTATACCCGGAGAAAAGAATATTTCCTATACGAAAACAAAATCTGCCTTAAGGAAAGCCATGAAGACAGCAAGGCGAATATAGAACGCCTTATTCTTGAAGCCGGTGGCGAACCGGGGTATTTCGAACAGGGAAATTCCCTTCATTTTTTTTACAAGACGCAGAAGTAAGTCATGAGTCTGCCGTGCGGGTGGTTTCCGCATCGCTGTTTTCTGCATTTACGGAAAATTCGTAATTTTACAAGTTTCGCGGATAGCGGAATTTTAATATGAAAGCCATGTCGGAAATTTCAAGCAAGTACAATCCTCTGCAGATAGAGGACAAGTGGTATGCCTATTGGATGAGGCATAAGTTTTTCCATTCCGAACCCGATAACCGTCAGCCCTATTGTGTGGTGATTCCGCCCCCCAACGTAACGGGCGTGCTGCATATGGGGCACATGCTCAATAACACCATTCAGGATGTGTTGGTTCGCCGTGCCCGCATGCAGGGAAAGAACGCCTGCTGGGTACCCGGCATGGATCACGCTTCCATCGCCACCGAAGCCAAGGTAGTGGCCTTCCTTAAGGAAAAAGGCATCGAAAAAAACACCCTCAGCCGAGAACAGTTTCTGGAACACGCTTGGGAGTGGAAAGAAAAATACGGCGGTATCATTCTGCATCAGTTGCGTAAATTGGGGGCGTCCTGCGATTGGGACCGCACCCGTTTCACAATGGATGAGGTTTGTTCGGAATCGGTATTGGAAGTGTTTGTGAACCTCTATGAGCGCGGCCTTATTTACAGGGGCGTGCGCATGGTCAATTGGGATCCTCAGGCCAAAACCGCCCTTTCCGACGAGGAGGTTTTCTACCGCGAGACCAAGGGCAGCCTGTATTATCTCAAATATGCGGTGAAGGAAGAGCCGGGGCGTTTCATTATCGTGGCCACCACCCGTCCCGAAACCATTATGGGCGATACGGCCGTTTGCATCAATCCTACCGACGAACGTTATCTTGACCTGCGCGGAAAACATGTTGTGGTGCCGCTGGTAAACCGTGAGGTTCCCGTGATTTTCGACGAATACGTGGACAAGGAATTCGGTACGGGATGTCTTAAGATTACCCCGGCCCACGATATCAACGACTACAATATCGGACAAAAGTTCAAACTCGACAGTCTGGATATCTTCAACGACGACGGCACACTCAACGATTTGGGCGGCAGATACGCCGGCATGGATCGATTTGCGGTTCGCCGTCAGATTGCTCTCGACCTCAAACAGGCTTGCCTGCTTGAAAAAGAGGAGGAATACATCAACAACGTAGGCTATTCGGAGCGTACCAATGTGCCTATCGAACCCAAACTTTCCATGCAGTGGTTCCTCAAAATGGAAGAACTTTCCAAACCCGCTTTGGAAGTGGTGATGAACGATACCATCGGCTTTTTGCCGGCCAAGTTCAAGAACACTTATCGCCATTGGATGGAAAACATCAAGGATTGGTGCATTTCGCGCCAGCTCTGGTGGGGGCATCGTATCCCCGCCTATTATCTGCCCAACCGCGAGGTGGTGGTGGCCAAATCGGCGCAGGAAGCCTTGGAGAAGGCCAAGGCGAAATATCCGGAGGCCGCTTCCTATACCTTGGCCGACCTTCGTCAGGATCAGGATGTGCTGGATACATGGTTTTCCTCATGGCTGTGGCCGATGGAGGTTTTCGACGGTATCCGCAGACCCGACAATGCCGAAATCAATTACTATTATCCAACCGCCGATTTGGTGACCGCCCCTGATATCATCTTTTTCTGGGTGGCCCGTATGATTATGGCCGGTCTTGATTTCCGCAAGCAGATACCCTTCGGCCATGTGTATTTTACCGGTACGGTACGGGACAAACTGGGCCGCAAGATGTCGAAGCAGCTGGGCAATTCGCCCGATGCGCTTAAACTGATGGAACAGTACGGCACCGATGGTGTGCGTGTGGGGATGTTGCTTACCTCTCCGGCCGGCAACGACCTGCCTTTCGATGAAAGTCTGTGCGAACAGGGACGTAATTTCTGCAACAAGATCTGGAACGCCATGCGTTTGATAAAAGGTTGGGAATGCGATGAGCAGGCTCCGCAACCGCCAACTTCGCAAACGGCTTGCCGTTGGTTTGAAGCCCGCCTGATGCAGACCTTGGCCGAAGTAGAGGAAAACGCTTCCAAATATCGTCTCAGCGAAGCCCTTATGCAGCTTTATCGCCTCACTTGGGACGATTTCTGCTCATGGTATCTGGAGATGATCAAGCCCGCCTACGGTAAGCCGATAGACGGCAAAACCCTGCGGTGTGCCATTTCGTTTTTGGAAACCCTCATGCAGGCACTCCATCCCTTTATGCCTTTTATCACGGAAGAAATATGGCAGTTGGTGGCCCATCGCGAAGAGGGTCAGAGCGTTATGTTCCAGCCGCTTGCCATCAGCCCCCTTACGGCGGAGCAACGGGAGTCCCTGAACGGTTTTACCGCGGCCGAAGATGTGATTATGGGGATTCGGGCTTTGCGCAACGAAAAAAATATCCCGCAGAAAAACCCGCTCAAACTTGTTGTGAAAGACGGAGGAAAAGCAGCGGGTGAATTTGATGCGTTGATTGCCAAGCTGTGTAATCTCGAAGCCATCGAACATTCGGATGCGGCACTTCAGAATGCGCTTTCTTTTGTGTCCGGCGGCATAGAATACTTTGTACCCATGGAGGGCAATGTGGACAAGGATGCCGAACGGGAAAGGGTGAGAAAGGAACTTGACTATACGCGCGGCTTTTTGCAGTCGGTATTGAAAAAACTTGAAAACAAGCGTTTTGTTGACTCTGCACCTGCCGCCGTGGTGGAAGCCGAACGCAAGAAACAGGCTGATGCCGAGCAGAAGATAGCCGTGTTGGAAGCACAGCTGAAACAACTGGCGTAAGAAATGGCGCAAAAGAAACTGTCTTGGCTTATATCGTTTTGCCTGCTGTCCGGAATGTTTGTTCCGGTATCGGGGCAGACATTCCGGACAGCAGGCAGCCGGGGAGTGGAGTCCTCGCTGCTTGTGGGCGGCAAGGTGGTTTGTTTTGTCAAAGGCCCCGGCCGGCGTACTCTGTATGCGGAAGGTTCCACGTTGAAAGTAAAGTTGCTTGACGGTAAGAAAGTGGCCGGGCGGATAAGCCTGGTGCAGGATACGGGCTTTGTGCTCTCCGGCCGGGCGATAGCCTATGATTCGATAAAGGCCTATTATGTGCCGACGCGGGTGGGACTCTTTTTAGGTTCCGCATTGTGCATAGCCGGCGGCGGATATGTGCTTTTGGAGGGTCTCAACACAGGATTTGGCCTGATGATGGGCAAGAATAAACGGTTTCACATGGAGGCTTTGGAAGTGGGTTTGCCCATATTGGCCGTAGGCGGTGCGCTGATTCCCCTGCGGGAAGTGAAACGGCGTACCAGCGTGTGGCGCCCCCGCACGATGGATCTTTGGTAAAACCGGCCGCTTCGGCGGCGTTGCATAAACCGGTACAGGAGCCGGGAAAGATAGTATGAAAAAGATAGATAAGTTTGTGATAAAGTCCTTTATAGGACCTTTGGTACTTACTTTCTTTATCGCCACTTTTGTATTGCTTCTACAGTTTTTGTGGCGGTATATGGACGATTTGGTGGGCAAGGGCTTGAAAATCGCCGATATCATGGAATTTCTCTGGTATGCCTGCTGGACTTTCGTTCCGATGTCTTTGCCCTTGGCGGTGTTGCTCTCTTCGCTGATGGTGTTTGGCAGTTTGGGCGAACACTATGAGCTGGTGGCGGTGAAATCGGCGGGGATTCCTTTGCGTAGGGTCATGCGGCCGGCTATCGTGCTGAGTTTCTTTATTTGCGGAATCGCTTTCTTCTTTGCCAATAACGCCGTCCCCAAGGCCTATATGCTGCATCGCCAGAAATTCCATGAGCTTAAAACCACCCGTCCGGCGGTAAATGTGCAGGAAGGGGTGTATTATTACGGCATTCCCGATTATGTGATTCGGGTGGGCAAACGTCGCGACGACGGCCGTTACCTTGAAAACGTACAGATTTACGATCATTCCGACCATAGAGGCAACCAAGCCGTCACCATGTCGAAAACGGGCAGCATGTTCACGATGAAAAACGGCAAGTACCTGGTGTTTAATCTTTACGATGGCTATTCGTATGGGGAGGACATGTCGGGCCAATCCAGAATGGGTTCGGGACGGAACGCTTCCGACAATCCCTTTACCCGCATCAAGTTCGATACCCAGACGCTGGTGATGGACTTGAGCGAATACGATTCGCCCGAACAAAGCGATCAATTGTATGTGCGTCATCAGAAATCCTTGGGATTGAAAGATCTCGGTCTGCAGATCGACACGCTCCGCAATCGGGCGAACGAAAGGGTACTCGAACTGGTGGGCAGTCTGGCCGGTCGCAGCTATTACCTCAATACCCTTATCGGGCCCGACAGCGCGGCGGTGGCGCGCATGAACGCCTTGCTGGCGCAAAACGATTTCAAACCCGCTTATGAAAGGCCGGTTCCGAGCCGTAAGGAGATAGAAAACGCCTCCGCATTGGCCAATGCGATGGTTGAAGACATGCAGTATTACAAGCGCGACATCAAATATCAGCAGGAAAGGCTCAACGCCTACCGGGTGGAAGAACATAAGAAATTCAGCCTTTCGGTCGGATGCCTCATTCTGTTTTTTATCGGTGCGCCTTTAGGTGCCCTTATCCGCAAAGGCGGTATGGGAACGCCCATGGTGGTGTCGGTACTGATGTTCATTACCTATTACATGCTTTCGGTGATTGGGGAGAAAGCGGCCATAGAAGGCTCTTTTACCTGTACTTTGGGTTCCTGGCTGGCCACCCTCGTATTCTTCCCCTTCGGCTTGTTCCTTATCCTACAGGCAACCATAGATTCGTCTTTGTTGGATGCCGATACATGGCGGCATCTGTTCGTGAAAAGAGAAAAGCGTGGATAATTCCGAACAGGCACGGGAAAGAATACGCTATCTTTCCGATTTGCTTACCGAATACAACAGGGCTTACTACCAAGACGACAATCCGGTGGTGAGCGATTATTCGTTCGATCTTCTGCTCAAGGAACTGGAAGATCTGGAAAATCGGTTTCCTTCATTGCGCCTGCCTTATTCTCCCACCCAACGGGTAGGCGGTGAACCGGTCAGAAATTTCAAGACAGTCCATCACAAAGTTCCCATGCTCTCGCTGGCAAATACCTATTCGAGAGAGGAAGTGGCGGAATTTGACACCCGTTTGCGCAAACTCACCGAAGAGAAATTCGATTACGTTTGCGAACTCAAGTACGACGGTCTTTCCATCTCGCTTACCTATCGCGACGGTGTGCTGGCACAAGCCTTGACACGGGGCGATGGTCTGAAGGGCGATGATGTTACAGCCAATGTAAAGACCATCCGCAGCGTGCCGTTGCGTCTTTCCGGTGGTGATTATCCGAAAGAGTTCGAGATTCGGGGCGAAGTGGTGATGCCGCATACTTCCTTTTATGAACTGAACCGGCAGCGGGAAGAGATCGGTGAAGTTCCGTTCGCCAATCCGCGCAATGCGGCCTCGGGGAGTCTTAAGTTGCAGGATCCGGCGCAGGTGGCTCAGCGTCGGTTGGATTGTTTTCTCTATTTCCTGATAGGGGAAACAGGACAGAAACTGCATTCGGAACGTTTGGAAAAGGCTCGGGCGTGGGGCTTTCAGACAGGAGGTTACTATAAGAGATGCGCTGATTTGCAACAGGTGTATGCCTTTATCGATTATTGGGACAAGGAGCGGGAAAACCTGCCTTTCGACATAGACGGTATCGTGATAAAGGTAAACGATACATCGCTGTGGCCGCTTTTAGGCAATACCGCCAAATCACCGCGTTGGGCCATAGCCTACAAGTTTAAGGCGCAGCGGGTGCTTACACGCCTTGAAAGCATTTCGTTTCAGGTGGGGCGGACCGGGGCGGTTACGCCGGTGGCCAATCTGGCCCCCGTGTTATTGGGCGGAACTATGGTAAAACGGGCCTCTTTGCACAATGCCGACATCATCAGGAAACTGGATGTACGTATAGGCGATGAGGTGTATGTGGAAAAAGGCGGAGAAGTGATTCCCAAGATTGTGGGCGTTGAAGTATCGCGCCGGAAAGCGGGGACGGAAGCGTTCGGTTTCATTACGCATTGTCCTGAATGCGGAACAGCCTTGGTGCGCAAGGAAGGCGAATCCGGACATTATTGTCCCAACGAAGAAGGCTGTCCGCCGCAGATAAAAGGCAAACTGGAACATTTCATAAGCCGGAAGGCGATGGATATAGATTCGTTGGGAGAAGGCAAGACGGAATTGCTTTACGGAAAAGGGCTGGTCAGGAACGTGGCGGACTTTTACGACTTGAAATATCAGGATTTGTTTGCCCTTGAAAAAACCATAGCGGGAAAAGACGGAGAAAAACGTCAGCTATCCTTTAAGGAGAAAACGGTGGAGAACATATTGGGCGGTATCGCCCGTTCCAAAAAACAGCCTTTCGAGAGGGTATTGTATGCCATCGGCATCCGCTATGTGGGAGAAGCTACGGCCAAGGTGCTGGCCCGGCACTTCGGTTCCATGGAGGCTCTTATGGCGGCCGATTACGGCCAGTTGCGCGAGGTGGAGGAAATAGGCGAGGTGATAGCCTGCACGGTGAGCGAGTTCTTCACCCGTCCGCAGGAACGCGAAATTGTGGCACGTCTGACTGCCGCAGGGCTCAATATGGTCTATGAAGAGGTGCGTATTTCAGATAGTTTACAAGGCACGAACTGGGTTGTAAGCGGTACGTTTTCCCGTTCCCGCGAAGAGATGAAGCGTTTGGTGGAATTTCACGGAGGCAAGATGCTTTCGGGTATTTCATCCAAAACCGACTATGTGCTGGCGGGCGAGAAAATGGGGCCGGAAAAGCGCAAGAAAGCCGAAAAAGAGGGGATTCCCATAATAAGCGAAGCGGAATTCTACACCATGATCGGCGGTGAACCCACTTTGGAGGCTTTGAACCGTTTGCAAAGCGATAGTTCAACGGAATCTTCTTCAAACGTAGCTGCTCCAACGGCATCCTCCACTGTCAGGCCGCCTGTGCAGGGCGATTTGTTTGCATAATTCAAATTTTATTGCGTAATTTGCGTTACGTAATTTGCGTTACGTAATTTGCGTTACGTAATTTGCGTAATAGAAATAATAATGGAAGTAAAAAATCCTTTCTTTGTTTCGGGGTATTATCGCCCGGAATATTTTTGTGATCGTGAGCAGGAAACACAGTTGATTACGGATGCGCTTCACAACGGCAGGAACCTTACCCTCATGTCGCCTCGCCGTATGGGAAAGACAGGGCTGATAAAGCATGTGTTTTACAAATTGAAGGAACGGCAGCCGGATGTTGTTACCTTTTACATGGATATCTATGCAACCCAGAATCTTGCCGACTTTGTCCGCCTGTTTGCCAATACGGTATTGGGCAGTCTGGATTCGGTCTCAAAAAAAGCATGGAACCGGATAACGAAGTTTCTTAAGAATTGCCGTCCGGTGATAACGGTGGACGAGCTTACCGGGGCACCTAAGATAACGGTGGAAATCGCCCCGGAGGATGAGGAACGTTCCCTGAAAGAAATCGTGGACTATCTGGGTGCCTCCGAGAAGCGTTGTTATATCGCCATCGATGAATTTCAGCAAATCACGAACTATCCCCAAAAAGGAGTCGAGGCATTGTTGAGGTCGTATATCCAGTTCCTGCCCAATGTGAATTTTATTTTTTCGGGCAGCAAGCAGCACGTGATGCAGGAAATGTTCCTGTCGGCCAAGAAGCCGTTTTACCAAAGCACGCAAATCCTCACCGTCGGACCTATCGACAAGGAGGTGTATTACGGTTTTGCCGCCCGCTTTTTTGCGCAGACCAAGCGCGATTTGCCTCAATCGATCTTTGAAGCCGTTTATCATCGTTTCGACGGTCATACATGGTATATCCAGAGTATATTGAACCGCTTGTATGGGGCTGCGCGAACCGTCAACGAGAAATCGGTGGACGAAGCCGTAACCGAAATTCTGGAAGAGGCCACCTATGCCTACGAGCATTTGTTGAAAGCTTATTCCGAGGCCAGCGGCCGGCTCCTGAAAGCGATTGCGATAGAGGGTTGTGTGAAAGCCGTGTTGGCCGGAGACTTTATAGCCAGGCATCATCTTGTGGCCGCCAGCAGTGTGCGGGGCGTGTTGCAGAAGTTGATCGACAATGAACTGGTTTATAAAGCCCCCGAAGGGTATATTATATACGACCGTTTTATGGGCGAGTGGCTTCGTCGCCAAAAGTTTTAGCGATAGGCCAACCGGACATTTTCCGAATCCGGATCAGGGTTTCTTCTGGCCTTTTTCGTTTTTTCTTTCTGTTTTTCGAACGGAGAAAGATTGAAACGGTAGCGGTAGCCTGCTTGCAGGAAAATTTCCTTTCCGCTTTTTCCTCCTGCCTTAAAAACCGAACGGAGTCTGCCGTTAACCTGCATTTCGAATTCGTGGCACTTGCGCAATGTATAAGTGCCGCGCAGCCGCAGGTCGGCGATTCCGCCCGAAACCGTTTGGCCTTGCATGTCGAGATAATAGCTCAATCCGGCCGATAGCAGGAGGTCTTTGTTGAACAGACTGCGCGTGCAGGTGAATTGGGGGCCTATGTTGTAGGCCAGACGCTTGGCCAGATGAAGGCTTCGGTCTATCTGTGTGCTGAAATTGAAAGAGGACAGCAAGCGATACCCGTGCGGCAGCTCGATACCGTGCCGCACGGCGGCATATACGTAGTCGCTGAATGTTTGCTGCACTCTTTGGCGTGAACTCTGGTAGGAAATGTCCAGGCCCGCTTCCTGTTTGACCGGGGCGGTGGATGCGGTATGGAAATTGAAGCCGAACAAGGCCTGCTGGGCCACCTGCCGGTAGGCCACCGTGTCTGGATCTTCTATAAACGGGTCGTCGGGACGGCTCAGATCAACGGGTTTCATTTGGGTATAGACTGTAAAATTGGAGTAAGAGGCCATGAGTGAAAAACATTCGTCGATGCGGTAGTTCAGATAAGCCGATCCCACCATACGGTTCATCCTTTCCGCCTTTGTATTATGCAAATCGTCCCTTTGCCAACCGATTTCAGCGTTGAGGTCAACTTTCTTGAATCCGTGGGAAAAAGATACGACGGCATTTTCAAAATCCTGGTCGAAATACGCCGCGCCCAAGGTTCGGTAATTGGGGCTGATGCGTTCGTAATGGATACTGATGCTTTTATAGGTCAAACCGATTTTATAGGCCGTGCTGAATGAGGTGGAACTCCGTTGCTTGAGGAAAGGGCGGGAGAGGCCGGCCCAGAATCCTTTCAGTTTTTGGCCGGGAGTGCGTTGGTCGGCGGTGAATGCACTCAGGCCTGCTTGGCCGTTGAGCAACAAGCCCCGATAAAGGTCGAACGAGAAATCGAGGGCCAATACCGCGTTTTCTTCGGGAGCGGATTCTTTTTGCCAGGCTTCCGGTAGCGAGCGGCGGTGATCGGTGGCCTTGAAAAAATGCAGGTTCACTTCCTGACGGTTGTGCGAGAAACCGAGTCGGAAAGCATATCCGGTACGTTTGTAGGAAGTTGCCGTCAGCGCCGTTTCCCGTGCTTGCGGATTTTGGGGAACCGTATCCCCATGGCGGGCTTTCACCAGCCGGCCGTACATAGCCGAAAAACGCAAGGGAAAAGAGGTTGGTTCCAAACAGAAGCCTGCTCCGTCGAATTGCTGACCCGAAAGTCCGTAGGGATGCATATCCATCGAAGTTCGTCCTATCTGGGTCTTGATCCATTTATAGGAAGGATTGAAAGATATCCGTGAAAAGGGTTGCCCGTAGGAAAAACGGCTGTCGGCCCAACTGAACGAAAACGGCAACGAGATGCCGTACAGGGAAGGATTGAGTTGTGCGAAAACCAAGTAGGAAAACGGATCCGAACCACCGTCGCTTCCCCATCGGCTTGCTATCTGCGTGCCGGCCGTTCCCGAAAAAGAAAAGGGGTTTCTTTTTCCGATATCGGTAAAATCCTGTGCCCGCAGAGGAGCGATGGTGGCCGAAATGCAGACATACCACAAGAATATCCGCTTGTTTCCGTACCGTCCCAATAATCCTGCGGTTTCCCCGAACCGCTTTTTCCATGTTTCCATAAGTATGTTTATGTGTTTTCCATGTCTTTTTTTGCCGCCTTCCGGCATCGGTCCCGGCAAAACCAGACAGGAGGTTTTCTATAGAAACGATCGAAACGGATTTTATCGAACAAAAGAGTTATAAAAATTCTTAAAATTTTTTTGTACCTTTGCAATCCTTTGTGTCGCATGCCTGTTTATAAAAGGCCGGCGAAAAGCGAAGCGATCTTTCCCGGAAAGATGGGTGAGTGGCTTAAACCAACAGTTTGCTAAACTGTCGTAGGGGTTTCCCTACCGGGGGTTCGAATCCCCCTCTTTCCGCAAACGCTTAATAAGAGCACCATGGAACTGAAAAAATCTCCCAAGGCAGACCTTGAAAGCAAAAAAGGGATGTTCGGCGCAATGGGCTTGGTGTTTGCGCTTGCTGTCACTTTGGTGGCTTTTGAATGGAAATCATACGATCAAGAGCAGATTCAGGTGGCGGCGAGAACAGCCATCGATACGGAAGAGGAAGTTATCATCCAGACCGATCAAAGCCGGGGACGACGAGCCGCCCCCCCCCCACCCCCCCCAACACAACGCAACACCAAAAAGAGGCGAGGAGCCAAGATGAAGACATCAGCGGTGGATATAGAGAGGAACAACAGAAAAACAG
>CAMWNM010000039.1 GCA_947175635.1 uncultured Bacteroidales bacterium
TACCTTCACGGACGTTCCCTTTGTCCGCTAAAGGTATATCTTTTTGACGTATGTTGTGATGACGTCTGTCCTCATATACCTTCACGGGCGGTACCTTTGCCCGCTAAAGGTATATCTTTTTGACGTATGCCTTACCCCAACACCATTGTTCATGGCCGGAAAAAAAAAAGAATTACTTTTGCTTCACCAACCGCCAATCATTGCCTTTATGGACTATGCCGTTGAAACTGCCGTGGTGATTCTCAACTGGAACGGAAAGGATTTCTTGGAAAAGTTTCTGCCCAAGGTAGTGGAATACACTTGCAGTGCCGATACCCAGGTGATAATCGCAGACAATCACTCGGACGATGATTCGGTGGCTTTCCTGGAAGCGCACTATCCCCAGTTGCGCCTTATCCGGAATGCGGAAAACGGTGGATTCGCGAAAGGGTACAACGACGCGCTCAAACAAGTGAACGCGCGTTTCTACGTGCTTCTCAATTCCGATATCGAGGTTACACCCGATTGGGTGGCGCCCGTTATCCGGAAAATGAAAGCCGACCCCATGGTGGGCGCCGCCCAACCCAAACTGCTTTCGTACTTTCAAAAAGACCGTTTTGAATACGCCGGGGCCGCCGGCGGTTTCATCGACCGTCTGGGGTATCCGTTTTGCAGAGGACGCATCTTTGACCATACCGAGCCTGACCAGGGACAATACGAAGACGAAAGGGAGATTTTTTGGGCCACAGGAGCGGCACTGTTCGTACGTTCCGACCTCTTCCGGGCGCTTGGCGGACTGGATGCCGACTTTTTCGCCCACATGGAAGAAATAGACTTTTGCTGGCGGCTGCACAATGCAGGATACAAGGTCATGTACTACCCCTGCGCCACGCTCTATCATATAGGCGGAGGAACTTTGCCTAAAAGTTCGCCCACCAAGACCTACCTGAATTTCCGCAACAATCTCGCCCTGCTTTATAAAAACCTGCCCAAGAAGAAATTATGGAGCGTATTCTGCCTGCGGTTCTGGATGGATGCCGCAGCGGCCATGCTTTTTTTGCTGAAACGGCAAGGTGCCGATTTCCGGGCGGTATGCCGCGCCTACCGCGATTTTTACCGCCAGAAGAAACGCCATCGGGTCAAAAGAAAGACCATTACCCAACGGCCATACGGCACAGGCGTTTACCGAAAAAGCATTGTGGCGCAATACTACTTGAGGCGGAAAACTACGTTCACCGCCCTTTCCCCCGAGGATTTCGGGCATGAATAATCCCGTCTGTTCCTGTTTGGCAAACACGGCTCCTCATGCCGTTCAGGCTTCGAGTTCCCTTTTTGCCAAAGCCAGAATACCCAAGCGGTAGGAATCCATGCCGAATCCGGCGATGGTACCGATACAGGCGCTGCCGAGCAGGGAGGTATGGCGGTATTCTTCGCGGGCGGCCACCTGCGACATATGAATTTCCACCACCGGTACACGGATGGCGGCCACCGCATCGTGCAAAGCCACCGAAGTATGCGTATAACCGCCCGCATTCAGAAGCACCGATCGATCCTCATTCCCACAGGCTTGCAGAAAATCGATCAGTTCACCCTCCACATTCGACTGAAAATACACAATCTCGTGCATCGGGAACTGCTCTCTGAGCCAAGGCACATAGGATTCGAAAGTTTGCGATCCGTAAATCTCCGGTTCTCTTTTTCCGGTAAGGTTCAGGTTGGGACCGTTTACAATGGCAATCTTCATATCGCAATTATTGTTAAAGGGTATGCAGATTCCAGTCTATCGGACTTTTGCCCTGCTGTTCCAGAATCCGGTTGGTTTGAGAAAAATGTTTACAGCCGAAAAAACCGCGATAGGCCGAAAGCGGTGACGGATGCACGGTTTTAAGGATATAGTGCCGGCTTGTATCGATCAAAGCGCTCTTGGCCTGAGCGTAGCTTCCCCACAAAAGAAACACAAGCCCCTGTTTTTTTTCCGAAAGGGCGCGGATAACGGAATCGGTAAAGGTTTCCCATCCTCTCCGCTGGTGGGAACCGGCCTGATGCGCCCTTACCGTGAGCGTGGCGTTGAGCAGGAATACGCCCTGCGCCGCCCATTTGGCAAGATGCCCGCTTCGGGGAAACGGATACCCCAGATCGGATTCCAGTTCCTTGAGTATATTCACCAATGACGGAGGGAAAGCACAGCCTTCGGGTACGGAAAAGCACAAGCCCTCCGCCTGACCGGCCTCGTGATAAGGGTCTTGCCCCAGCAACACCACCTTTACCTTATCGAAAGGAGTGCTGTTGAAGGCATTGAAGATAAGCGGTCCCGGCGGATATACCGTCTGCGTGCGCTTTTCTGCCACCAGAAATTCCTTGAGGCGGGCAAAATACGGAGCGGAAAACTCCTCCTTAAGCACTTCGAGCCAACCGGCTTCTATTTGCGGATTCACCTGCATGTCCTGCATTTTTATCAGCGCACGCCGTAGCGCATGCCGAATTTGTATTCCAGATAAAAATTGAGGAATCCCGGCGGATTCTTCTTGAATGCCATGAGGGGGATCCGCGTGAAATAACAGTCGTATAACACGCCGAATCCCAAAGTATGGCTGCGTTTCTCCGCCTCTCCGAATTCAAAATCCATCCCTAACTTGGCATAAACGCCCGGATAAGGCCTCAAACCTGCAAAGCCCTTTAGGACAGGGCCTCTTTTGAGGATATAGCCCACATCCAGATGCCGGGGATTGTCGGGATTCATCTTTTCCAGCCTTATATCCCGCCCCGCCGTATCGTACAGCACATAAACGTATTGGGGAAACGCCAGACCGAGTGAAAATCCCCCCCTATAACTCAACGACACCTGTACACCACCCCAATGCGGCTTGTCATTCAATACAATCAGACCGCCATAACCAACCCGCAGCATACAGAAGCTGTTGAGCATGCCGTATTTATAACTCCGCCCCTGTCCATACCAGTTCACCGCCTTGGTCTTCGGATTGATTTGGGTGGCAAATTCCACATTCCACCCTGAATAGACGAACTTCCGGCTCAACCTACCCTGTTCATACCCTATGGTGAAACCGGCCGTATGGATCTGGGCATAGACAAAACGTTCCCGCATATAGATAAACGTGCGGGGCGGTACGAAATCTTCATACACCACGACCTGGGCATATACCCCCCGCATGCACGGAAAAAGCAGCGCGATCACAAGCATCCAACGCAAACACAGGCTTCCTTTCATCTCAATACGGAAGTGGTTCCACCTTATACTTCGACCCGTAGGCCGGGCAAAGGTTATGTGTAGGAGAACAGCCCGCCGTCAGGCCCGCCACAAGAAGCAACAGCAATATGCCACATGCGATCCGGGTCGTTTTTCTTTTTCTACCCATTGATTTCAAACCTTTGGTTTCGATTTCAAAGGTATAAAGAAATTCGGCTTCAGGAAGCATGTTGTGCAAAGATGCCGATATCATTTTATATCTTGGAAAGGGGAAAAAGCACCGGAGGCTTCGATGTTCATTTTTTTTATTATCTTTGCAGGCTTTTTCTCTTCGGAGAAGAAGTGAATCAGTTACTAACCTTATAACAAAGTAAAACGATGAATCAGTACGAAACCGTTTTCATTATGACTCCCGTTTTGTCTGAAGAACAGATGAAGGAAGCGGTAAAGAGGTACCGGAACCTGCTCGTTGAGCAAGGTGCCGAAATCGTCTTCGAAGACAATTGGGGTCTTAAGAAATTGGCCTATCCCATTCAGAAGAAAGCTACCGGGTTCTATTACCTGATAGAGTTCAAATCCGAAGGCAAGGCTATCGACGTGTTGGAAACCGCTTTCCGCCGCGATGAAAAGATGTTGCGCTTCCTCACCACCAAACTGGACAAGCATGCAATCGCCTATAACGAGAAGAAGCATGCCATGAAGAAAGAAGCGAGTGCTAACCCCGAAAACAAGTAAAGCGATGGCAGTAGATAACGACATTAAATATCTGACCCCGATTGCGGTAGATACCAAAAAGAAAAAATGGTGCCGTTTCAAAAAGAGCGGTATCAAGTATATCGATTACAAAGACGCCGATTTTCTTTTGAAATTCGTGAACGAACAAGGCAAGATTCTGCCCCGCCGTATCACCGGCACTTCGCAGAAATATCAGAAAAAAGTGGCTCAAGCCATTAAACGCGCCCGTCATTTGGCTCTCATGCCCTATGTAGGCGACCTGTTAAAGTAAGGAGGAACAGAGCATGGAAATCATTTTGACCAAAGACGTGGCCAAATTGGGCTACAAAGACGATATCGTGACGGTAAAGAACGGTTACGCGAACAACTTCCTCATTCCGCAGGGCTATGCCGTAATGGCAACCCCGAGCATGAAGAAAATGCGTGCCGAGAATCTCAAGCAACGCGCCTTCAAAGAAGAAAAGATTAAGAAAGACGCCGAAGAACTGGCTTCCAAACTGAACGGTCTGGTGGTAAAGATTGCCGCCAAAGCCGGTACTTCGGGCAAGATTTTCGGTTCCGTAAACTCGATTCAGATTGCCGAAGCCTTGAAAGAGCAGCACAATATGGAAATCGACCGCAAGAAGATCTCCATTCCCGGCGACGCCATCAAGGAAATCGGCCGCCACAAGGCAAAAATCGATCTGCACCGCGAGGTAAAAGCCGAAATCGAATTGGATGTATTTGCCGAATAATTCCGGTTATTTTTAATCCGAAAGAAAAAAGCCGCCTCTTGCGAAGCGGCTTTTTTCGTATCATTTCCCCACTTCTTCACAATTCTCACGATGCTCAGCAACGCCCAAATCAAACAGTTCAGGAACTACCAACAAAAAAAATTCCGCCAGCAGGACGGTGTGTTTGTGGCTGAAACGCCAAAAGTGGCCGAAGTATTGTTGCAATCAGACCTATCGGTAAAAAAGATACTTGCCACCGAATCCTGGTGGACAAACGAAAAGAACCGGAAACTGCTGCTTGCATGGGAAGAAAGAAGCGGACGGGCGGTGGAAAAAATCGAAGTATCGGACAAGGAACTGGAACGTATCAGCGGATTGGAATGTGCACAGGATGTGTGGATGTTGTGCGCCCGCCCCGACACCGCCTTGCCCGGAACACAATCCGTCTGCCGGGGAGTGAGCCTGCTGCTGGATGAAGTGCGCGACCCCGGCAATATGGGGACGATTGTGCGTATGGCCGATTGGTTCGGCATAGACCGTATCCTATGCACCGAAGGTTGCGCCGATGTATTCCAGCCAAAATGCGTGCAATCCTCAATGGGGTCGGTAAGTATGGTCCCCATCCATGTGGCCCCACGCGAAATATTTCTCGGAATCATACGGAAAAATCCCGCTCCCGTGGAAACCTTCGGTATGTTTATGAAGGGCGGAAACCTTCACAAAACTCCACTCAACACCCGGAACGCCTGGTATATCATCGGCAATGAAGCGCACGGCATCGCCCCTGATTTTGAGAAAGCCGTACACAAGCGGATCACCATCCCCGCCTTTCCCAAACACGCCGCAACGGGCGCCGAATCGCTCAATGCCGCCATCGCCGCGTCTATTCTCTGCGCAGAAATACGGCGGTAAAGGCTTCGTTCAGGCGGAAAAGCGTAATTTTGCACACCCTCCAAAAACAGAAAAGCATGAAGAAAAGACTCAATATCGCCCTTGTGGCACACGATCACCGGAAAGCCGATATGGTAGACTGGGCTAAATTCAATGCAACCTATCTCTCCCGGCATCACCTTGTATGCACAGGTACCACCGGCGGTCTGATCCGGGATATGTTCAAACAGGCCGGCATCGAGGCTGATATAGAATGTATGCAGTCCGGCCCCATGGGGGGAGATGCCGAGATTGCGGCTAAGGTAGTGAGAAACGAAATAGATTTGGCGGTTTTCCTTATCGATGACCTCAATCCCCAGCCCCATGAAGCCGATATACAGATGTTGCTGCGCCAATGCCGTCTGCACAATGTGCCTATCGCCTGCAACCGGATCAGTGCGGACCTGATGATTTCAAGCTCGCTGTGGGATGACCCCGATTACAAACCGATGGCGCAAAGCTATATCCGTTTCGACCGGAAATAAAAACATACAGGTTCCGTAGAAAAAGAAAAAAGGCGGCCGACTGAAAAGTCCACCGCCTTTTTTCATTTTCTAAAAAGCCGTTTATTTGGCATCGTACGCCCATTTCAGCCAGATTCCACCCCACGAAAATCCGGCACCGAATGCGCAAAGCACGATATCGTCGCCTTTCTTAAACTGCTTTTCCCATTCGCAGAATAAAAGAGGTATCGTGGCTGAGGTTGTGTTGCCGTATTTCTGAATATTGATCATCACCCTTTCCTTGGGTACATCAAGACGATGTTGCACCGCATCGATAATGCGCAGGTTGGCTTGATGCGGCGCCACCCATACTTTGGAGGGATCCAAACCGTTGCGTTTCACAATCGTTTCAGCCACATCGGCCATCTTGGATACCGCCCATTTGAATACCGGCTGACCTTCCTGATAGATGTAATGCCAACGTTTATCCACCGTTTCGTGAGAGGGAGGAATCAGGGAGCCGCCGGCTTTCATATGCAGATGGATCCACCCTGTTCCGTCAGAATGCAGATCTTCGTCCAGCACCCCCAGTTTTTCAGTGGTGGGTTCAATCAGCACCGCCGCCGCACCGTCGCCAAAGATAGGACAGGTAGCGCGGTCGGTGTAATCCACCATCGACGACATTTTTTCGGCCCCTACCAGCACCGCTTTCTTATAGCGGCCCGACTCCACAAAGTGCGCGACAGTGGAGAGAGAGAATACGAAACCCGAGCAACCCGAATTGATATCGAACGCGAAAGCGTTCTTGGCACCGACCTTATCAGCTATCAGACATGCCGTTGCCGGAAAACGCATATCGGGGGTAACGGTTGCACAAACCAACAAGTCTATTTCTTCGGGCTTGGTGCCTGTTTTCCGCAACAACTCGCCGATGGCCGCCGCCGCCATATCGGAAGTGGCCTTGCCTTCTTCCTTCTGTATGCGGCGTTCTTTAATCCCGATACGGGTCATAATCCATTCGTCGGAGGTATCCACCATCCGGCTCAATTCATCGTTGGTAAGCACATAATCGGGAAGATAGCAACCTACTCCCGTTATGGCGGCGTTTATTTTTTCCATACATTTTTTCTTTACGCATCGCCCGCTTCCTGCGAATAGGACGCGAACAACCGGCGAAGAGCCTCTATAAGTCCCTGACGGCACATCCGTTCTGCCTGTAGCAGCATATTCTTTACCGCCAACGGACTGGAGATGCCGTGTCCGAGTATCACGGGCGCATTCACGCCCAGAATCGGACTTCCGCCGTATATCTCGTAATTGAGCCTGTCGAAAAGAGGGTCGGAAATGCCCCGTTTCTGCAACAGACGATAAAATGTTTCTATTTCCTTAAGGATGATGTTACCCACGAAACCATCGGTAACAAACACTTCCGCATGGTTCTTGAAAAGTTGGCGAGGCTCCATGTTGCCCACAAAGTTGATGTGGGAACAAGCCTTCAGGAGAGGAAATACAGACTGGCACTGCAAGTTACCCTTACCGTCTTCGGTACCCACATTCATCAACGCCACCCGTGGCGAAGCACAGCCCAGCACATATCGCGAATAGAGACTTCCGATAATGGCGAACTGCACCATCGTTTCCGGTTTGGCATCAGGCGTGGTACCGATATCGAGCAAAAGGCTGTAGGCTCCTTCCTCTTCCTGCGGAACCACGGTGCAGGTACAGGGACGCAACACACCGGGGATACACTTCAGATTCGTTACCGAACCGGCCAATACCGCACCCGAATTGCCCGCACTGACAAAAGCGTCCAACTCACCCTGCGACAACAGACGGAAGCCGGCCGCTATACCCGAATTCGGCTTTTCAGCCAACGCCTTGAGCGGTTTTTCTTCCATATGGATGCAGTCGGAGCAGTTTACGATATCAAACCGATCCGAACTCACATCATGCCGACGCAATTCCGCCTTTATCAGGTCTTCCGGACCGAGCAACACGATCCTATTGCCCGCGCCTATCTCCTTCAAGGCGGAAACGGCACCTTCAACGGTACACCGGGGAGCGAAGTCGCCCCCCATTATATCCAATCCTAATTTCATACGTTAAAACGCCAAACGGCATCAAAACCGATGGAAAACTACGCGTTGGGCGTATGTGTTTCCATAACCTGCTTGCCACGATAATAACCGCATTCGGGGCAAACATGGTGGGAGAGAACAGGCGAACCGCAATTGCTGCAGGTACTCAATTGAGGCATATCCAATTTGTCGTGCGTTCTTCTTTTTCTGGTTCTGGTCTTGGAGAACCTCCATTTGGGATTAGGCATGATTCTGTTCTTTTAAAACGTTTATATTCCTTTTCTTGGTTTAATCCTTGTTTTCGGAGACCGCATCGCGGAGGGTCCGCAAAGCCTCCCAGCGCGGATCCGGTTCCGTAGACGCTTTCGGTGCGGTTTCCGCAGAACGGTAAAGCGCCAGCATGGCCGGGTCGCAACCCGGTGTTCCGTCGGCCGCTTCGGGACAGAACACCTGCAACGGACGGCTCAGGACGATGGTTTCGTAAAAATACGGTGCCAAATCAAGTTCGGTGTCTTTTTCCGACACCCACCAGAGGTTTTCTTCATCCTCCGCACCCGTTTCGGCATCGCCGGCCGTCTTCACGATGATTTCGTCCTCACTTTCCACTTCAAAGCGCACATCGCGCAGGCAGCGGTCGCATCGGGTGGCGGCACCGCCCTCAAAGCGAAAGTGAAGCGACATCATCCGCTCAAGTTTTTCCACCTCCAGCGTAACCTTTATATCCGGAGAAAAAAAGGTGTCGGCTTCGGGGAAAAGCGCCATAAATTCCTCATCGATCGCGTATCTGAAAGAGTGCCTGCCCTCTTTCAGACCGGAAAACTCCAAACGGTATCCGTTCCCTCGTCCTGACATACACTGGCCGAATTTAAGCCTGCAAAGGTAATACTTTTTCAAAAAAAACACCTGATTTTTTGCCCACGCTTTTTTATGCTATCTTTACAAGTTTTTTCATACCCGCAAAAACGCTGATTTGAGTTATGGAAACAAGTTCGCAATCGATACGAAAAGCCTTTCTCGACTTTTTCCGTTCCAAGGAACACTGTATCGTTCCTTCTTCGCCCATGGTGGTGAAGAACGATCCTACCCTGATGTTCACCAATGCCGGCATGAACCAGTTCAAGGATATCTTCCTGGGCAATACGCCCCGCAAGTTTCCGCGCGTGGCCGATACCCAGAAATGCCTCCGGGTTTCGGGCAAACACAACGACCTGGAAGAGGTGGGACACGACACCTACCACCACACCATGTTCGAGATGTTGGGAAACTGGTCTTTCGGCGACTATTTTAAAAAGGAAAGCATCGCCTGGGCATGGGAGTTCCTCACCGAGGTGATGCACATAGACAAAGACCGGCTCTACGTCACCGTGTTCGGCGGGGATGCCGGAGACAAGACCGAAAAAGATACGGAAGCCCTCGGCTTCTGGTCCGAACATATAGCCAAAGACCGTATTCTCTTCGGCAACAAGCACGACAATTTCTGGGAAATGGGCGACACCGGCCCCTGCGGCCCCTGTTCGGAAATCCATGTGGATATCCGCAGTCAGGAAGAAAGGGCCCGGACCGATGCCCGCGACCTTATCAACAAAGACCATCCCCAGGTAATCGAGATATGGAACCTGGTGTTCATGCAGTTCAATCGTATGGCCGACGGGCATCTGGAAGAGCTTCCCTCCAAATGTATCGATACGGGGATGGGCTTTGAACGCCTTTGCATGGTGGTACAAGGCAAGCAGTCGAACTACGACACCGATGTTTTCCAACCCCTTATCGGTGCTTTGGCCCAGGCCTCAGGCATCGCCTACGGCAAAGACCCGCAACGCGACATCGCCATGCGGGTGATTGCCGACCATGCCCGGGCGGTAAGTTTCGCCATCGCCGACGGCCAGCTTCCTTCCAACAACAAGGCCGGCTACGTTATCCGCCGTATCCTGCGCCGCGCGGTACGTTACGGATGCAGTTTCCTGGGCTTCAATGAACCTTTCATCTGCCATCTGGTGGATGTATTGGTCAAACAGATGGGGGAACACTTCCCCGAATTGGCCGCCCAGCAAGACTTGATTAAAAAGGTGATTGCCGAAGAGGAATCCACCTTCCTCAAGACGCTGGAAACCGGCAACCGCCTGCTCGGTCAACTCTGCGAAAAGCTCAAGGCCGAAGGCAAAGACACTTTAAGCGGTGTGGATGCCTTCACCCTATACGATACCTATGGATTCCCGCTCGATCTCACCGAACTTATGCTGCGGGAACAGCATCTGAAAGTGGATCAGACCGGCTTTGAAGCGGAAATGCTGAAACAGAAAAACCGCTCGCGTACCGATGCGGCCGTTACATCCGACGATTGGGTGGTGCTGGAAGACAAGAAAAGTGAGTTCGTAGGATACGACCTGCTGGAAACCAAGGCCAGGATTTTACGTTACCGTAAGGTGAACAAGAAAGGCAAGGATTTATACCAACTTGTATTGTCTCCCACTCCTTTTTATGCCGAATCCGGAGGTCAGACAGGCGACCGGGGCTTTATCGAAGACCTGCAGGGCAACGAGCGGATTCCGGTCCTCGATACGGTGAAAGAGAACAACATGACCATTCATTGGACGGCCGCTCTTCCCGCCGAACCCACTCATGACTTCCGCGCCGTGGTGGACATGCCCCAACGTATCCAGACGGCCCGTAATCACAGCTGCACGCACTTGATGCACTATGCCTTGCGGCAGGTCTTGGGAGCGCATGTGGAACAAAAGGGTTCTCTGGTGAATGAAATGGAACTGCGGTTCGACTTTTCGCATTTCCAAA
Organism: uncultured Bacteroidales bacterium; assembly: GCA_947175635.1. Classification (GTDB taxonomy): domain Bacteria; phylum Bacteroidota; class Bacteroidia; order Bacteroidales; family P3; genus Pullibacteroides. Next base: position 10,877 of record CAMWNM010000039.1, read on the forward strand.
AGATGAGCCGTGAAGAGATCCGTCAGGTGGAAAAGATGGTGAACAGATTGATTCGCCGTAACATTCCCTTAGACGAACATCGGGAATTGCCGATCGAAGAAGCCCGCAAGATGGGAGCGATGGCCCTGTTCTCTGAAAAATACGGAGACAAGGTGCGCGTGGTTCGTTACGGCGAATCGGTGGAATTCTGCGGAGGTACACACGTAGCGGCCACCGGCCAGATCGGAATGTTCAAGATCCTCAGCGAAGGAGCCGTGGCCGCAGGCATACGGCGCATCACGGCCGTATGCGGACGTATGGCTGAAGAATGCCTCTACCGGCTTGCCGACCAGACTGATGAAATCCGGGAAACCTTCAAGGCCGGTTCCGATATTTTGGGGCATATACACAAATTGCTGGAAGGCAACCAGCAACTCAAAAAAGAAGTGGAAACTTTCTTCAACGAACGTATCGCCCAGCTGCACGACAACCTGCTTGCCCGTAAAACCGTGATTGACGGTGTTCCCGTTATCTTCACCCTGCGCGGAGACAAGCCCGATGTAGCCAAAGCTATCGCCATGTCGTTCAAGAAAGAGCTCCCCGACGGACTGGCGCTTATCGCCGGGGTATGGGAAAGCAGACCCTATATCCAGCTGATGCTCGGTGAAGAGCTCACCAAGAAAGGTCTCCATGCAGGCAACATCATAAAAGAAGCCTGCCGCCTTATGGGTGGAAGCGGAGGAGGCCAACCCGGTTTCGCCTCCGGTTCCGGTTCGGAAGCCGACAGACTCATGGAGGCCCTTAAAGCAATCGCCCACCTGTTGGGGCTGAACCTACCTTTGGAATAACATGGTCAAGAAGAAAAAAAACGATATCTACTATCTCGATACCGCTTCTCTTTCCGTAAAGAAAGTGCGGGTGAGCGCACGGCAACGTCTGCTGAAGCTGCTCCGGTATCTGATTGTGGGTTTGTTTCTTTTCGGAGTGGCCCTGTTCATCTCCATCAATTTCTTCAAGTCTCCCCACGAGCGGCAGCTTGAAAAAGACCTTTCGGTTGCCGAAGCCCGCTACCGCTATCTTTCCGACAGGATGGACCAGCTCAACGAGGTGCTCACCGACATCCATAAGCGCGACCAGAACCTCTACCGTATGATTTTCGAGGCCGAACCGCCCGCCCCCAAGGCCGTACTCCACAACAATTACAGCGAATTCAAGGAGAACACCTTGGCCTCCGCCATTATCTCGACCTCTGAAAAGGTGGATAAATTCGCCAACGACCTTTACGCCCAGTCCATCTCCCTGGATCAGATCTTCGAGCTGGCCCGGCAGAAAGAGGAACATATGAAGCATGTGCCGGCCATTTATCCCATCAACAAGAAAAACAGCCGGATGAGCTCCGGTTTCGGGTATCGCTTCCACCCTATATACAAAACCTTGCGCATGCATACGGGGGTAGATATCGCCGCCCCGCAAGGTACACCTATCTATGCCACCGGCGACGGCAAGGTCGTTGTGGCGGACCGAAGCCCTGTAGGATATTCGGGATACGGCATCGTCTGCAAGATCGACCACGGATTCAGTTACGAATCGCTTTACGGCCATATGAGCAAGTTGAACGTAAAACCCGGCCAAAAGGTAAAACGCGGCGATATCATCGGGTTTGTAGGGTCCACTGGTCTCTCCAGCGGCTCACACCTTCATTATGAAGTTTTGGTGAACGGAAAACGGGTAAATCCGGTATACCACTTCTTCCTCGACATTTCGCCTGAAGAATATCTCGAGATTTTCGAAAAAGCGAAAGAAGTGAACCAAAGCCTTTCCTGAGAATGAACAAGCAAGCAAAAAAAATGTTCTACACGATTGGCGAAGTGGCTGAAATGTTTCAGGTAAACACGTCGCTGATTCGCTTTTGGGAAAAGGAATTCGATGTAATCCGCCCCCAACGGAACAAGAAGGGAAATCGTCTTTTTACCCAAAAGGACGTAAACCATTTCCATCAAATCTACCGCATGGTAAAGGAACAGGGCTACACCCTGCAAGGGGCCAAGGAACAACTGAAAAGCAAGCCTGCCGAAAGTCAGGAATCCACGCTTGCCATCGCCGAAAGCCTGCGCCGTATCAAAGTGCTTCTCTTAGAACTCAAGGAACTATGCTGAATTTTGTCATCTGGAATTTCAATCCTCTCGCCTTCAGCCTTTTCGGTCTTGAAATACGCTGGTATGGCATTATGTTCGCCCTTACTTTCATCACCGGATGGTTCATCCTCAACCGCATGATGAAGCAAGAAGGCAGAAATCCCGAAATCGCGGACGTCTTGCTTTGGTATGTGGCCATCGCCGTCATTATCGGCGCGCGGTTGGGGCACTGCCTCTTCTACGACCCCGCCTACTACCTAAGCCATCCCGTCGAGATCCTTAAGATACGCGACGGTGGCCTGGCCAGTCACGGGGCGGCCATTTCCATCCCCATCGCGCTTTGGTTGGTGAGCCGCAAATACAAGCTCTCCTTTTGGTATCTGCTTGACCGTGTGGTTATCGTAGTGGCTTTAGGGGGGCTCTTCATCCGCACAGGCAACCTGATGAATTCCGAAATCTACGGACATGTAACCTCCTTGCCATGGGGTTTCATCTTTGTACACAACCACGAAGTGCTGCCCAAGCATCCCACCCAGATTTACGAAGCGCTGGCCTATCTGGGGCTGTTCTTCATTCTGATCTCCCTCTACCGCAAGCACAAAGGCAATCTTCCTTCAGGACGGCTGTTCGGACTTTTCCTCACCATCTGCTTCAGCATGCGTTTCCTGATTGAATTCTTGAAAGAAGTGCAAGAGAGCTGGGAAGAAGCCTATCTGCTGGACATGGGGCAAATACTGAGTATCCCTTTCATCTTGGCCGGCATCGTGATACTGATTCTCTCTCACAAAGGAATTTTGGAACCAAAAGATGCAAAAAAAGCGTAACTTCGCGTTTATGCAACGTATCGGATTCCATTTCGTCTTTCATAAACGCGGCCTGTATGAGAAGAAAGGCGCGGGCTTTTTCCGGAGAATACCGGGGCTACTGCTTCTCCTATTGCTGTCGGGCAGCATTTCGGAGGCTCAGTCACGCTTGTTTTTCTCGCGCTCGAAAGTAGTGCAGTTTTCGGGCGTGGTGGTAAGCGGTCATGACAGCCATCCCCTGCCCTTCACCACCATCGTGGTCTCCAACCGCAAACGGGGCATGATCTCGGACGCTTCCGGATTCTTTTCCTTTGTAGCGGTCAGCGGCGACTCTGTCCGTTTCTCTTCGGTTGGATATCAGAACCGGATTGTGGTAATTCCCGACACTATCGATGCCTGCTCCGTTGTAGTGCCATTGGAACAAGATACTATCATGCTCATGGAGACTGTCATCTATCCATGGCCTGACAAAGAACGGTTCAGGGAAGCTTTCGTGAACCTCGAACTGCCCGAGACCGAAGCCGATATACTGCAAAAGAATTTCAATCTGGCCTCGATTCGCGAACAGGCACGGAACGGAAAGATGAACGCCGATATGAATTACCGCTCCCTGATGCAGCAACAGGGAGCCCGCCTTTACTATCAGAACCAGATGGCCCCCAACAACCTGCTCAATCCTTTTGCCTGGGCGCAATTCGTAAAGCAATGGAAACGCCGTAAAGAGGTGGAAAGGGAAATGTCCCAAAGCGAGGGTTACCGGCAATACGAATCCGTTACGCCCCCTGCCGACTATCCGGAATATGAAGAATAAGATTCTCCGTTTCTGTCTTACCGGAATTTCGCTCTTTTTTTGCGGGCTCCTGTATCCCCTTTGTGCACAGACCCTTCGAGGAACAGTGGTGGATGAGTCAGGGAAAGGCATCGCCTTGGTTTCCGTGGGCATAAGTCAACTGGAAAGACCCATCGGCACCGTAACCGACGAACTGGGAAACTTTTCGCTTGCCATTCCCGCCAATGGTGAATGGGAAGTGCTGTTCCACCATACCGCCTATCAATCCCAGACCCGGAAAGTACGGCTCGGAACCGGAGAAACGGCAAACCTGCGCGTCACGCTCAGAACCGCCAGCATAGACATGGAGGCTGTCACCATCGAAGGCACCCACCGCAGAAACGCCGCCTATGTGAATCTATCACCCCTCTCCGGGCAAACGTTGCCCAGCATCACCGGCGGTGTGGAAGGACTTCTGATGTCGCTGCCGGGAGTAAACAGCAACAATGAACTCAGTTCCCAGTATTCGGTAAGGGGCGGTAACTTCGATGAAAATCTGGTCTATGTGAACGGCATAGAGATTTACCGTCCTTTCCTTACCCGTTCCGGAGAGCAGGAAGGATTGAGTTTCATCAATCCCGATTTAGTGCAGACCCTTACATTTTCAAGCGGGGGATTCGACGCCCGGTACGGAGACAAGATGTCGTCGGTTCTGGATATCCGGTACAAACAGCCCGTGGCTTTCGCCGGTTCCTTCGGAATCAATTTCATGGGAGGACACCTGCATCTGGAAGGCGCTTCTAAAGACAAAAAGTTTACCTATCTGGCGGGGATCCGTCAGAAAAATTCACAGCTGGTACTCAAATCATTGGATAAAAACGGTGAATACAAACCCTCCTTTACCGATTTCCAGTTGCTGCTCGCATACCGCATCAACGAAAGGAACAGGTTCGAACTTTTGGGCAATATTTCCCACAACCGCTACAAATTCACGCCCATGAGCCAGCAAACCAAGTTCGGCACCTCGGGCGCGCCAAAATCTTTCTGGGTTACTTTCGATGGATTCGAACTGGACCTCTTCACCACCTATTTCGGCGCGTTCAGTTGGATACACACGCCTTCTTCCCTGTCTCAGCACAAACTTACCTATAGTTTTTTCAACACCATAGAACGCGAGCGTTTCGACATCGAAGGGTATTACAGACTTAGCGAAACCATGAGCGATAACAACGGTCACGCCGTGGAAGGCGATGTTCTGGGCACGGGACACTATATGGATCACGCCCGCAACTATTTGAACGGCATCATCACCTCGCTCGATTACCAAGGCTCACAAACCGGAAACTATATCTTCTGGCAATGGGGGGCCAAATATCAGTACGAAGACATCATCGATAACCTGAACGAATGGCACATGGAAGATTCGGCGGGATACAACCTGCCCGTCAACGGGCAGGGCGCGGCTGGAAGCGGCATCGTCAGCGCCCCCGCCCTGCAGAACGTTTACAAGGCCAACCACCATACCGTTTCCCATCGTCTCAACGCCTTTCTACAGGCCCGTTCCGACTTCAACACCGCCGACCGCTATGTATTGGATTTCGGCATCCGCTTTTCGTACTGGACCTATAACAATGAAATTACGGCTTGTCCGCGCATGAACTTCAATATCCACCCTGACTGGAAACGGGAAGTGCATTTTCGCATCGCCGCAGGCCTCTACGCCCAACCGCCTTTCTACAAGGAGATACGGGATATGTACGGAAAACTGAATCCCCATGTGCGTTCCCAGAAATCCGTACATACCGTTTTGGGCAGCGACTTCTATTTCAAAATCAAGCAACGCCCCTTCAAACTTACGGCTGAAGCCTACTACAAGTATCTCTACGACCTCAATCCTTATGAAACCGACAATATCCGTATCCGCTACATGGCCAACAATTGCGCAAAAGGCTATGCTACAGGCGTTGACCTGCGCCTTGACGGAGAATTCGTGCAGGGGGTGAGTTCCTGGGTCAGCCTGTCGTTCATGAACACACGTGAGAACATCACCTACTACGACAAAGACAATATGGAACATCACAGCGGTTGGGTCCCCCGTCCTTCCAACCAATTGTTCGCCATCAATGTCTATGTACAGGATTACTTACCGTTCAAGAAAAAGAATTTCAAACTCTACCTCAACGCCGTTTACGCCACCGGTCTGCCTTCCGGCGACACTAAACGTCTGGAAGATCCTTCCGAAATGAAAGGGCGGAAAGTGAAACTTCCCGACTACAAGCGGGTGGATCTCGGACTGGCCTTTCTGCTCAAGGGAGAACAGCGTAAGTTCGGCCCGAAGAACCCGCTTACCTATCTCAAGGATATATGGCTCACGCTTGAACTTTTCAATATGTTCCAGATGCGCAATACCATTTCCTATATGTGGATTCCCACCGTGGACGGTACCAGTTACGCTATCCCGCAGACCCTCACGCCCATGCAGGTGAACCTCAAGCTGGACATCACTTTTTAACTTGCTTTCCAACTTTATCGAAGAGGCGTTCCGCCTTGCAACATCGGTTGAAGATACTTCGTCTCGGCAGAAGCAATCCCCGGGCTTTCTTCTGCGCTCGACTTTTCGTATCTTTAACTGACGTTGAAGATACTCGGTCTCGGCAGAAGCAATCCCCGGGGCTTTCTTCTGCGCTCGACTTTTCGTATCTTTAACTGACGTTGAAGATACTTCGTCTCGGCAGAAGAAATCCCCGGGCTTTCTTCTGCGCTCGACTTTTCGTATCTTTAACTGACGTTGAAG
>CAMWNM010000040.1 GCA_947175635.1 uncultured Bacteroidales bacterium
CCCCGGGACCACGGGGGGGCGGGTTGGGGGCGACGCGGGGGCGGGGGGGGGGGTGGGCGGGCGCGGGCTGCGCCCCCCCACGGGGATGGATATGGGGGAGCGAGCTGTCTTTTGGTTTAAAGAAGTGAGCAAAAAAAACTACCTTTGTTCCATGTACTTTGTCAAAAAAGCAAGAAATATCCTGTTGCTGTGGGCCGTAGTGCTGCTTCCTTCCTGTCAGAAATCCCCTATGGAGGGCGGTCTGGAGATAACTTTTGCCTTTACGTTTGATGGCGAAGCCTTGGAGACAGACGATCATGTCTATACTATAGAATCAGGCGAGGCGGTAAAGATAACCGGTATCCAGTATTTCATCTCCCGGTTTGCGTTGGTGGATAAGAACGGTGGCCGCCATTCTTTTTCCAACGAAGGAAACAAGATTCATTATATAGACAGCGATATTGCCTCCAGCCTGAAGTGGCAGCCCGATGAAAAAATCCCTTCCGGCATCTACGAATACGTGGAATTTATTTACGGCCTGGATTCGCAGTATAACCAAAGCGGTTACTTTGTGAATCCGCCCCAAGCCAATATGTTTTGGCCCGATGTGCTGGGAGGAGGTTATCACTATATGAAGCTGAACGGATATTGGGCGGCGGCGGAAGATTCCGTCTTTCTGCCTTTCGGTCTTCATACCGGCATCGGACAGGTGGAGGAGGGGCAAAGGCGTTTTTGTCAGAATTACGTGTCCTTGCGCGATACGGTAAGGCTCTATATAGCCGACAACCACACCTCTCTTCTTCAAATCGACATGGACGTGGCCGAATGGTTCAGAAATCCGCATACATGGCGTTTCTCTCAGTTCGGCGGTTCGATCATGCAGAATCAGCAAGCCCAACAGGTGTTGAAAGAAAATGCCGCGAGCGTGTTCAGCCTGCGTTGAGGGGCGGTTTACAGGGAAACAGGAATGAAAAGATACAGTGTGATTTTTGGGTTTCTGGCGAGTTGTATGACAGCCGTCTGGATGGCCGCCTGCGGGCCTATCGGAGCGGAGGAGCCTTTCGATCCGGGGTATTTCTCTTTGCCGGAGGTGGCTTATTTCCCCACCCAAACCAATGAACCGGCCGCTAATCCGCTCTCCACGGAAGGCGTTCGATTGGGACGCTTCCTGTTCTACGACTTACGCCTGGGCGGGCATCACGATGCCGATTCCCTGCTCAGTTGCGCTTCCTGTCATGTTCAGGCACATGGCTTTGAAAGCGGCTTGGACAACGATCGGTTGGAAAACGGCAAAATGCGCGGGGCGGCCGGTTTCTCCACCGTCCATGCGATGTTGCCCTTGGTGAATATCGCCTACAATACCCGGTGCCTCGGCTGGAACGGTGCTTTCGACTATCCGTCCAAACACTTGGAAGATCTTATCCGGGCCACATTGCTGGATACGGCCGAATTTGCCGGAACGGTCTCGGGCATCGAGGAAAGAATCCGCGGTATAGATTGGTATCCACCTCTTTTTGCGGCCGCTTTCGGCACCTCTCAGGTTACCTTCGACCGCATTTGCCAGGCATTGGCGCAGTTTGTGCGCAGTCTGGTGTCTCACGATTCAAAATTTGACCGCTTCATGCGTGGAGAAACCATCTTGAGCGATGAGGAAATGAAAGGATACGTGCTGTTTGTTACCGAAGAGGGGGCCGACTGCTTTCACTGCCACGGCGGGATCGGCAACGTGCTTTTTTCCACCTACGAACCGCTTGTCAACGGCTTGGATCCGCAGGAAGCCTTTACCGATCCCTACGATCGAGCGTTTGTGAGCGGCCAGGCAAGCGACAAAGGTGCATACAGGGTGCCCACCTTGCGCAATATCGAATATACCGCACCCTATATGCACGACGGGCGGTTCACTACCCTGGAAGAAGTAATCGACCAATACAGCGAAGGCCTGCATTATTCCCCCCATATCAGTCCGCTGATGCATCATGTGGGAGATAAGGGGGTGCAGCTCACCCCTGTAGAGAAACAATGCCTCAAAGCATTCCTGCTTACGTTGAGCGATGAGAATTTTATTCGCAATCCTCTTTATTCCAATCCGTTCCGGCACGATACCATTCCCGGTTTCGAGGAAGAATCCGCCCAATAGTCCTTTCCGCTTTAAAAGATGAATTACCTTTCAGTCGAGAATCTTTCCAAAACCTACGGTGAGAAACAATTGTTTTCCGACCTCTCTTTCGGCCTTGACAAGGGGGAGAAGGCGGCGTTGATTGCCCGGAACGGGACGGGAAAAACCACCCTGCTCAATATTATCGCCGGCAATGTGTTGCCCGATGCGGGACAGGTTGTGCTGTGCAAGGATATACGGATGGATTATCTGCCGCAGAATCCGGTTTTCGATCCGGAAGAAAGCCTGATGGATTTTATTTTTTCGGGCGGCGGTCCGATGGTGGAGGCGGCCCGGGATTACGAACAGATTCTGTGGGAGATGGAAAAGGGCGGTACGCCCGGATTGCAGAAGCGTTTGGAGGAAGCCACCCTCCGTATGGATCGCTTGCAGGCATGGGATGTGGAGGAGAAGATAAAGGAGGTGCTTTTCAGACTGCAACTGCCGCGTACCGACCAGAAAATGGGTGAACTTTCGGGCGGGCAGCAAAAGAAAGCGGCGTTGGCGAGAGTATTGTTGGAAGGGGCCGATTTATTGCTGATGGACGAACCGACCAACCATTTGGACATGGGAATGACCGAATGGCTGGAGGGGTTTCTGCGCCGGGAGAATCTTTCCCTGCTGTTGGTAACGCACGACAGAACCTTTTTAGACAACGTGTGCGGCAGGATTTTGGAGATAGACAACGGCCGTATCTACACTTATAGGGGCAACTACGCCTATTTTCTGGAGAAGAAGGCCGAGCGGGAAAGCATAGAGCGGGCCGAAGTGGAGAAAGCCAAAAATCTCTATCGGCGCGAATTGGAATGGATGCGGCGGATGCCGTCGGCTCGAGGCACCAAAGCCAAGGCCCGAAAAGATGCCTTTGAGGAGGTGAAGCAGAAAGCGATGCGGAAAACCGAAGAACCGGTACCGGAACTGAGTGTGCAGGGGAGCCGGTTGGGCAATAAGATACTGGAGGTGTATAACCTCGAAAAACGTTACGGCGACCGGATTCTGCTCCACGATTTTTCCTACACATTCAAAAGGGGAGAGAAAATAGGTATCGTAGGCGCCAACGGGGCGGGAAAATCCACTTTTCTGGACATGATCACAGGTGCGGTGAAACCCGATTCGGGTCGCGTGGTGGTGGGGCAGACCGTGCAGTTCGGATATTATACTCAAGGTGGACTTAAAGAAAAGGAAGACAAGCGGGTAATCGATATCGTGAAAGAAGTGGCCGAGGTTGTGAAGATGCAAGACGGAAGAGAAATATCGGCTTCTCAGTTCTTGAACTATTTTCAGTTTGAACCCAGTACGCAATACAACTACTTCTCCAATCTCAGCGGAGGCGAAAGGCGTCGGCTCTATCTGCTTAAAACGTTGATGGCCAATCCGAATTTTCTGATACTGGACGAGCCTACCAACGACATAGACGTTTATACGCTGATGCTGTTGGAAGATTTTCTGCAACATTATCAGGGTTGTTTGCTGATGGTAAGTCATGACAGGAGTTTTCTGGATCATTTGGCCGACCATATTTTCGTATTTGAGGGAGAGGGAAAGATAAAGGATTGGTACGGAAGTTATTCCGACTACAAGCGTAAAACGGAGCAGGCGCAGAAAGAAAGGCAAGAGGAAAGACGGATGCAAAGGCAGGAAAGCATTGCCGGAAAAGACGCATCAGTCGGGACGGGTGGCCTCAAGCCCCCCAGACCCAGAGCTTCGTTTAAGCAGAAAAAAGAATACGAGGAGATCACCGTCCGAATGGAGGCCTTGGAGAACGAGAAAGCGGCGCTTGAAGCTCTTTTGTCGGGAGGGGAAAGCGATCCGGAAAAAATCACCGGGGCTTCCCGGCGGGTGGGAGAGGTGATGGACGAACTTTCCTCTCTTGAAGACCGCTGGCTGGAATTATCCGAAATTGTGGACGGATAACAGGACAGGAAATAAATGTAATAAGAGATAAAAATGCGCATCGGATTCTGGATTAAAAACGCCCGGACCATTTCCTTGCCGCAAAGCTTGCTGCCTACCTTGACGGCTTTGGCGGCAGCCGCGGGGGATGGAGAATTTTCTTATTTGGCCGCCGCTTTGGCTGTGTTCGGCGTGATTTGCGCCCATCTGGGAATGAATTTGGCCGACGATTGGTTCGATTACAGGGTAAGGGCCGACAAGACCCGCATCGCCCTTGCCTCCGACGGTATGCGGGTCCGCATAGGCAAGTATCCTTATCTGCTTGACGGATCGGCTACACCGGGGCAGTTGCTTGCCGCCACGGCCGTGTTTCTGCTTATCGCCCTTGGCTGCGGGGTTGCCATCGCCTTCATGCGCGGTATCACGGTGGTCTGGATGGCCCTGATAGGTTTTTTCCTCGGCATTTCCTATTCGGGTAAACCGCTTCGGCTGGCTTTCAATGGTTTGGGCGAACTGGTGATTTTCCTGATGTTCGGACCGCTGTTGATGACAGGGGTTTATTTTGCCGCTATCGGCACTTTCTCCTACAAAATCGTTTGGCTGTCGGTGGCCGTGGGGCTTCTGGTGGCCAATATCATTTATACCCATTCGGTGCTGGATGCCGGGCCCGATGCCCGGATGCACAAGCGTACCATGGCGCATTTGATGGGATCAGGAACGGGCATGTGGATCTTGTCGATGCTGTTCAATCTCTTACCGTATCCGCTCATTGCGGCCGGGGTGCTTACGGGCTATCTGCACCCGGCTTATCTGGTGGTGTTCGCGGTATTGCCGATGTCGGTCTGGCTTTGTAAATCGATGCGGGATTATGTACGGAACCGCCCCTGTGATACAAATCCCAAGCTTTGGATGGGCCCCATGAGCAATTTTCAACGTTTTGTGGATGCAGGTGTGGATTGGTTCATGATCCGTTGGCTGATATCGCGCAATATCGTAACCTTCTTCTGTTTGCTCATCATTATCGTCAGTTTGGTTTTCAGGCAATAATCCTTTGGTATGAAAAAACTTCTTTATCTGGCTTTCTGGTTTTTCCGCGCCCGTTTCATGGGACGGAAAGCCCCCTTGCAGACGGTGCTTTTTATTCTGGACCGTTGCAACCTCCAATGTAAGCATTGCAGCGTGTATCAAACAGAAAACCAGCATGTCATGACTTATGAACAGGTGCGGGATCATCTGCGGTATTCCTATCGCTTAGGTTCTCGTTTCGTGGATTTCGAGGGTGGGGAAGTCATGCTTTGGCGCGATGGGGAACACGATATCAACAGTCTGATTGACTTGGCCAGACAAATCGGTTTTTTCTCGGCCACTGTTACCACCAACGCCCAGTTGCCTTTTTCTTCCTGCCGGGCCGATTCCATCTGGGTGAGTCTGGACGGGGTGGGCGGTTTCCACGAGCAGATAAGAGGGGAAGGAACCTTTGCCCGTCTGGAGAAGCATATCGCCACTTCAGGGCATAAGCACCTGAGTGTGAATATGGTGGTAAACAGCCTCAACCATACTTCGGTGGAACAGACCATTGAATACGCGGCCCGGAATCCGGCCATAGAATCCATTTCCATCAACTTCCACACGCCCTTTCCCGGCACTGAATACCTTGCACCCGGACCCGAAATCAAAAACGCGGTCATCGACAAGGTTATCGCTTTCAAGAAGAAGCGTTATCCGATTATGAATTCCGTTTCGGGCCTCAAGAAGATGAAAGGAAACAACTTTAAACGCCGTTGCTGGGTAACCAACTTCATCTATGCCGACGGTAGCCGTGGCCCATGCGCCGGCTACGGAACGGAAATCTGTCAAGCGTGTGGCTTCTGCATGGCAGGGGAAATGGCCTCGGTGTTTGCCTTCTGTCCCGACACCATTCTGGCGGGCATGAAACTGCGGGTGTGAGTTTTGCCAGACAGGGTTTTCGGTATTTTTTGTATCTTCGCGCGATGTTTTGCAATAAATTGAGGTATATTGTATGGTTTGCGGGGGCTGTGTGTCTCTGCGGTTGTGCTTATCAGAAAGAATACAACACCGTTAGCAAGCAGGGTACAATAGAGGAGAAGTACGAGTTTGCCGTCAAGGCCTACGAGAAACAGGATTACAAGAAATCCGTGGCTCTTTTTGAGGAACTTCTGCCGCTTTTCAGGGGAAAGGATGTCTTGGAGAGTCTGCTTTACAATTTGGCTTATTCCTATTTCTACGATAAGGATTACTTTATGGCCGCCTATTATTTCCGCACTTTGGCCAGGCAGTTTCCCGAAGGGGAACATACCGAGGAGGTAACGTATATGTCAGCTTATTGCAAGACCTTGGAATCACCCGACTACAAGCTCGATCAGACGGCTACCTACGAGGCTATCAAGCAGATGCAGCTCTACATCAACTACTATCCCGATGGCCTGCATACCGACGAAGCCGGCCGTTTGATTGTAGAGATGCGTGCCAAACTGGCCACCAAAGCCTTCCATGTGGCGGGTATGTATTACCGCCGTAGCCTGTACAACGCCGCGGCCATTTCCTACAACAATTTCCTCAAGGACTATCCCGAATCGCCCGATAGGGAACAAGCCATGTTCCTGTTGCTCAAAAGCCGGTATCTGTATGCCAAAAACAGTGTACGCCGTCTGCAATCCGAACGTTTCAGGAAAGTGGTGGATACCTACGACCTGTTTTTGCGTTCTTATTCCTCTTCCCGTTATAAGGACGAGGCCGACAAGTACGTGAAAGATGCCAGAAGCCGTATATAGGTAGTATGGTTGGAATCAATTGATTAAACAAAAGAAAAGATAAAGATGGACTACAAAAAAATCAAAACCGGTCAGGATGCCGTTACCCGCGATTTGACCAATTTCGACCGCGAGACGGGCAACATCTATGAAACCGTGGTAAACCTTTCCAAGAGAGCCAATCAGATCTCTTCCTCTCTCCGTCAGGAATTGGTAAACAAAATATCCGAATTTTCGGCGCAGAGCGCCGCCGGAGACGGCATCGATGAAATTTACGAAAATCGCGAGCAGATAGAAATTGCCCGTTATTACGAACAGATTCCCAAGCCCACCTTGCTGGCCACGCAGGAGTTGCTCGACGGTACACTGGCTTTCAAACGCGCCGAAAAAGACACTTTTCAGGATTCCAATCTCTGATAGAAGGCATGGGCTTGCAGGGTAAAAGAGTATTGGTGGGCATAAGCGGTGGTATAGCCGCCTACAAGACGCTTTTTCTCATCCGTCTTCTCAAGAAAGAGGGGGCGGAGGTAAGATGCGTGTGCACACCTTCCGCCTTGCAGTTCGTTACTCCGCTGAGCCTTTCCACCCTGAGTGGGAACGCGGTGTATTCGGATATGTTTTCACCTGTCAACCAAACGGCCACCGCCCATATCTCATATGCCGACTGGGGCGATATTCTTGTGGTGGCGCCGGCAACGGCCAACACCTTGGGAAAATTTGCGCTCGGCATAGCCGACAACGCGCTTACCACGCTTTACACGGCTTTCACCAAGCCTGTTTTAGTGGCGCCGGCCATGAACACGAATATGTACCGGAATCCGGCCGTGGAAGCCAATATGGAAAGCCTGCGGAAAAGGGGAGTAAGGTTTGTGGAAGCCGAAATCGGCCCTTTGGCTTGCGGATGTGCGGGGCAGGGCCGGATGGCAGAGCCGGAAACGATTCTGGCCGAGACCGCCGCCTTGTTTGACAACACTTCCGCCTCGGCTTTCTGGAGGGAAAAGAAAGTGTTGCTTACCGCCGGTCCCACGCAAGAGGCCATCGATCCGGTCCGTTATATCAGCAACCACTCGACGGGGCTGATGGGGGCCAGCCTGTCTGATGTGCTTACCGAAAGGGGGGCGCAGGTGTATTTGGTTTGCGGGCCGATGAAGAATCAGCCGGCAAGAGAACCGTATCGCCGTATCTCCGTTACTTCGGCGGCCGAGATGTATCGCGAAAGCCTTGCCTTGTGGTCTGGGATGGATATGGGGATTCTTTCCGCGGCCGTGGCCGACTATCGTCCCAAAACCGCTTGCGGGCAGAAAATAAAGAAACACGAAGCAGAAACGATGCTCGAACTGGTCAAGACCGATGATATCCTGGCCTCCTTGGGACGCTCCAAAAAGCCGCACCAGTTCTTGGCCGGTTTCGCCCTCGAGACCGAAAACGAAACGGCCAACGCCGCCGAGAAGCTTCATCGGAAAAACGCCGACCTGATCGTTCTCAATTCGATGCGGGATGCAGGAGCGGGATTCGGTACGGCCACCAACAAGGTTTCTTTTTTAGACAAAACAGGACAGATCGTTACGGGAGAATGCAAGGGGAAGGGCGCCGTGGCGGCAGACATTCTGGATTATATCGAAAACCTTATTTGTGTCCAATCCTTAACCCATCCGGCATGAAGACATTTCCCGTGAAATATATCCTTTGGTTGCTGTTGCTTACAGGCGTGGTGATTCCGTCTTTATCGGCGCAGGAACTCGATTGTAGGCTCTCCGTATCTACGGGGAAAATCACGACAGGCGACAAAACGGTGTTCGATGATTTGTCGAAAGCGCTCAATCAGTTTGTGAATGGTCGCAAATGGACCAATATCCGCTTTCAGGCGCAGGAAAAGATTCCTTGTTCGATGACGGTGGACATTCAGGAATACAACTCCGGAACAGGGCAGGTAAAGGCCTATCTTTCGGTTCAGTTGAGACGTCCCTGCTTCAAGTCGACCTATTCCAGCACCTTGCTCAACATCGTGGATAAAGACTTCTCTTTCCGCTACATGAAAAACGACCCGATCGAGTACAACGACAACAGCATCGGCACCAATCTTACCGCCACGCTTGCCTTTTACGTCTATATCATATTGGGCAACTACTTCGATTCTTTTGCACCCCGGGGCGGTGCCGTATTCTTTGAACGGACGCAGAATATCGTGTTGCAAGCCCAGTCGCTGAGCGAACAGGGATGGCGGGCCTCCGAAAAAAACGACAAAAACCGCTATTGGATAGCGGAAAACTACAACAATGGCAATTATCAGGCCATACATGAAGTACTTTACCGCTATTTCCGGCTGGGCTTAGACAAGATGTTCGATGAACCTGCCGAAGCCCGCACCGATATTCTTTTGGCCATGCGCCAGCTCAACGACTTGCGTAAAATGCGTTCGAGCCTGGCTTGTGTGCAACTCTTTCTGGAATCCAGGGCCGATGAACTGGCTAATATCTATACGCCCGCCCCGCAGGAAGAACGGCAAAAGGCAACCGATTTGTTTATCGAACTGGATGCGGCCAACGTGGCCACCTATCGAAAAATCCTGTCGGGCAATACCCGGTAAGTTCCGTCATTGTCTTTTTGTCATGCTACAGCATCTCCGCATAGAAAACTACACCCTGATCCACAGCCTTGACGTGGATATCACGCCGGGCTTCTGCGTGATTACCGGTGAAACGGGGGCGGGCAAGTCCATCCTTCTGGGGGCGCTGAATCTGGTGTTGGGGCAGCGGGCCGACAGCGGCATCTTGTTCGATGCCGGAAAAAAGTGTATCATCGAGGCCCATTTCGATACAGAAGGCCTGGATTTGCGTGCATTTTTTGAAGAAAACGACATGGACACCACCCCGGGTGATACCTTGCTGATCTTGCGCAGGGAAGTTTGGCCGGGCGGAAAATCGAGGGCGTTCGTCAACGATACGCCGGTAACCTTGCCGGTGTTGAAAGAACTGTCCCGGACGCTTATCGACATTCATTCCCAGCATGAGACCCTTACGTTGGGGCAATCTTGTTTTCAACTGCAACTGCTTGACAGTTACTTGGAAAACAAGCGTTTGCCACAGCAATATGCGGAGGTTTACCATCGCTACGACACCTTGCGCAAGCAGCTTGAACGACAGAAGGAAGCGCAGCGGAAGTGGCGGCAGGAGCAGGATTACTGGCAGTTCCTTTACGAGGAACTTTCCGGACTCAACCTCAGAGAGGGCGAACAGAAGGAGATGGAAGAAGCCTTGGCGCGCCTTTCCCATTCCGAACTTATCCATACCACGCTGGCGATGGCTTCCTCCGAACTGGAGGGAGAGGAAAACGCCCTTAGGTCCCGTTTGGAAAGCATGGTGCGGCAACTTAATAAAATCGCTCCCTATCATACAGGTCTGGCATCCGATATGGATCGCTGGCGTTCGCTTTTGGCCGAACTGGCCGATTTGGGCAATGATCTGAGCCGTTGGTCAGAAAGCGAGGAGCCGGATCCGGAAATCAAAAACCGTTATGAAGAACGCCTGGACGCTCTTTACCGCTTGGAACGCAAGCATCAGGTGGAAGATGAAACAGGATTGATGGCGATACGGGACGATTTAGGGCGGAAACTCCAGGAAGCATCGGGAGCGGGCGAAGAGATAGAACGTCTCGAAGCCGAATCGGCCGTTCTTGAGACCGAATTGGGTCAGATGGCAGAGGAACTTCACCGTCAGCGTCAACTTTCGGCCGAAGAACTTGAAAAAGCCATTCTTCAAGCACTTTCCAATTTAGGCATGGCACAGTCCCGAATCGAGATACGCCTTACGCCCATAGACCATTTCACCGCCACGGGAACCGATCGCGTTGACTTTCTTTTTTCAGCCAATACGGGCAGTGAACCCCGCGAACTTTCAAAAGTGGCTTCGGGCGGCGAGCTTTCGCGTTTGATGCTGGCCATTAAATCGGTGATACATCAGCGTAATCTGTTGGGTACCCTTATTTTCGACGAGATAGATACCGGCGTTTCAGGGCAGATAGCCGGCAAAGTGGCCGTGATGATGCGCCGTATGAGCCGTTATATGCAACTTATAGCCATCACTCATCTGCCCCAGATAGCGGCCGCGGCGGATACACATTTCTATGTGTCGAAAGCGGTAGAAGACGGCCGTACGGTATCGGGCATCCGATGCCTGGACGAGGAGGAACACCGTCGGGCCGTGGCCTCCATGTTGAGCAACGACCGCATTACCGAAGCGGCCCTGCGGGCAGCAGATGAACTTATAAAGGACAGACAGTGGTAGATTCTTTTGACGAATATCTGGATCCGGATTCCATTCAGCTGTTCAACCGGTATGTGGCCGAGGAAGAGAAAGGTAAAACAGGTTTTTACGATGTGGACGAATATATTTCGTTGATAGAGACCTGTATCGTTTTCGGCGACATGCAGAAGGGGCAACGGATATTGCGGAAAGCCAGGGCGCAATATCCGGAAGCGGTGGACCTGAAGTTGAAGGAAGCGGAACTGTATCTGGAAACCGATTGTTTTGAAAAGGCACTCCGGCTGTTGGAAGAAGTTGAAAATATTGAGCCATATTTAAGTGAAATATATATTCTTAGGGGACATGTATTGAAGTGCTTGAAAAAGTGCGTAGAAGCACGTCAGGCCTTTTTGGAAGCCAAGGATAGAGGAGCGGACGAACTGGATGTGATCATCGGTATGGCGGAAACCGAGATTACCGCCGGCGCTCCGGAAAAAGCCTGGGTGTATATGCAGCGCATGCTGGGCAGGAGTGACGACACGATAGAAACTTGCAACCGTTTTCTCGATATGGCTCACAACGGGGAACTTTTACCGCAGGCCATTGAATTTGTAAACGGTCTGATCAGGAAGAATCCGTATTCGATACGTTACTGGCGCATGCTTTCAGAGCTTTACGAAATGGCGGAATGCTATGCCAAGTCATCGGAGGCCGATAATTTTATCCTGGCCATTGAACCCGAGGATGAAGAAACACTCTTGCACAAGTTCTGCCTGATTCCCCATTTGTCGTACGAGGAGGAACAACTGCCGTTTTTTTACGCCAAGATAGAAAAGCTGGCCCGGGAATCCGGAGACAAGGAACTGCTTACCTCTGTTTGGTTGCGTCTGGCACGGTTCTATGAAACGGCGGAGGCGGATACGGCGGAGAACTATTACCGCCGCCTGCTCGATTTTTCGGAATACCGCCAGTTCGCTTTTTTCCGTCTGGGGGTCATTGCAACCTGTATGCAGCGCTACGAGCAAGCATTGAATCTGTTTTTCGAGGCCTTGCGTTGCGAGGAAGAACCCTATGCCATGCTTGAAAGTCCGGCCCGTATCTATCGGGGTATCGCATGTGCCTGTTTTGCGGTTGGAAACAGTGAAGAAGGGTTGAGATACAATCGTCTGGCAGTGGAAACAGAACCTGAATACCGCAATCATCTGTATGTTTATGCGCTGAACGCCTGTTGTTCCGGAAATGCCGGGCAATTGAAATCCTATATCCTACAGGCATCGCGGGATGACGGCCAGGATGCATCCTTGCTGTTTGTCCAGGCCTGCCTGAAATACTTTACCGGTCAGAAAGAAGAGGCCTATGGCCTGTTCATGCAGGCTCTCGCTTTTGATGCCGGCAGGCTGAAGCCCCTTGTGGCCGCTGTGCCCGACCTTATGCAAGACGGACGGATTGAGCAGATGTGCGCCATGGAGGATGAAGGGGCGGATATCGACACTTTCGGCGGCGAGCCGTTTGCCTACTATGGTCCGGAGCCCTATATGAACATTCGGTCATGAAAGAAAAAACGGGTTTCGGTTTAATCGGTTACCCTTTGGGGCATTCTTTTTCAGCGGCTTATTTCCGTCATAAATTTCAGCAAGAAGGCCTGGAGGGTTATTTTTACCACAATATAGAAACCTCCGATCTACCGGCAGAAATGAAACGTCTGCGCACCGATGGCCGGTACAGGGGCTTTAACGTTACCATTCCCTATAAGGAACGCGTGATACCTTTTTTAGATGCCCTAAGCGCGCAGGCGGCGGCCATAGGTGCGGTCAACACCATACGGGTGGAAGAAGACGGCCGTCTTACAGGACACAACACCGACTGTATCGGTTTCTTTCATAGCCTTCAACCGCTTGTAAGCACGATGCCCGGAACCTTTCAGACCCTGGTGCTGGGAAACGGCGGTGCATCGCAAGCCGTACAATATGCCCTTTACTCGCATGGGCTGCCGTATTGTCTGGTACATAGGAAAGCATTATCCGCCGCCTGGGAGAAGGCTTTCAAGCCACTGGCCGAGTTTTCATACGAAACCTTGCCTGAGAACGTTGTGGCGGAATCCCTTTTGGTGGTGAACACGACCTCTTTGGGTATGTTTCCCCACACGGAGAGCCATCCCCTCATTCCCTATCAGGCGATGGGACAATTCCACAAAGCTTTCGATCTGGTGTATAATCCTGAGCAGACACGCTTTATGCAACTTTGCCGCGGACAGGGCGCGGAGGTCAGAAACGGGCTCGAAATGCTTCGTCTGCAAGCCGAAGCCGCCTGGAAGATATGGCAGGGCGAAGCAACGGGCCTTTAACATTGACGCAGAGCGGGACAATTACTTTTCGGCGGAGGGTTCCGAAAGCGAGAAAACGGCCGTGAGCGGACGGTGGTCGGAATAGTCGGCGGTGCGCGTATCGAAATATATCGGCTGCAACATTCCTTTGAAGAACATATAATCGATGCGATAGGAGGGGTAGAAACCCCGGTAGGATTGCCCGAAACCGGAACCGGCTTCCACAAAGGCATCTGAAAACGATTTACGGCGCATTTGCCCGTAGGCGTAAGAAACGGGCTGATCGTTCAAATCCCCGCAAATCATTACCCGGGAAGGGGCGCCGGGAGTTTGGGCGTGAATCAATATCTTCTGCACTTGCTCGTTGCGGCGGAGAGTGGCGCGTTTCATCTTGCCCAGCAACCGTCTGGAACCGTTCAGATAATGTTTCCCGTTGCCCGAAGTGGCCGTGAGGGTTTCCACGAAAGCCTTGTCGGTTTGGTCAAAGCGGTTGGATTCCAAATGGATGTTATAGATCCGAAGCGTGTCTTTTCCGATAAGGAGATCGGCGAACACCACATCGAAACGGCTCAGGTCGGACACCTTTCCCTGTTGCAGGATAGGGTATTTGGAATAAATCACATTGCCGTAGTGAAAATTGCGGTTGGCGGCCGGTTCGGTGATGTGGCGGTAGCCGGCATTCCGTAGGAAAGGGGTAACGGAAAACGAGCGGTCTTTGCTTTCGTAGTATTCCTGCAGGCACACGATGTCGGCGTCCTGATCCTTTACGTAGGCCAGCAATTGTTGTTTGATACTTTGTTGTCCGTAAGGATCCTGACCGGCAATCTCGCCGTAGAAGTCGAACAGACGCACATTATACGAAAGCAGTTTGAAGCGATCGGGCGTCACCCAGTCCCGTACCGCAGGTTCGGGTTTGCCTTTTCCGCGTATGGATGCGGTTATATTGTTGTAGTTAAGTAAAATACATATGAGCAATAGGAGGGCGCGCTTGCGTAGCAAAAGCACATATATCACCACCATGATACAACCCGCCAACAGCCAGATGCTAAAACCCAAGCCTGCCAAAGCGGGGAAAAACAGGATGGCGGGGTTGGTAAACCGGGCCGCGAAACAGAGCAGCAATCCTGCCGCCACCACGGCGGCGGGCAAAAGCCCCAACATACGCCACAATCCGTATTTCCGCTTTTTCTCCGATTTCATGAGTTATTTTAAATAGCCGCTTTTTGCATAGTCCGCTAAAAAAGCCTTTTCTTTTTTACTGAGGCTTTTTTCCCCTTTCCGGCCGATTTTTTCCAGCAAGGCCATCGCATAGGCTTCTTACATCTGTTTCAAGCGGTTGTATTCTTCATCGCTCAGCCTCTTTTCCGAGGTGGCGGAGGGGAAAGAGGGGAGGGCGATCCGCTTTTTTCTAAAACCGAACATATCGTTACGCTCCGAACGGCTAAGGTACGAAATTCCGCAGGAAAAGCAACCGGGATACCGTAATAAATATACGGGTTGTTTTTTTCAAAGATACGCGTCGGGCGCCTG
This sequence comes from uncultured Bacteroidales bacterium, assembly GCA_947175635.1. Classification (GTDB taxonomy): domain Bacteria; phylum Bacteroidota; class Bacteroidia; order Bacteroidales; family P3; genus Pullibacteroides. The sequence continues at coordinate 14,893 of CAMWNM010000040.1, forward strand.
GTGCGTCGCTGCGGCACATCGTGCCGAACCCGTCGCGAGGCGGGGAGGTGGTGTCGGTTACGGTGGCGGAGAAACCGGAGTCGTCGGGGTACATGGAGGTGTACGAGGGGACGGGTTGTCGGGTTTTTCGAGGGCGGCACGCACGTGCCGGTCGGTTTTCGCATTCCGGGAACGTATCCGGTGCGCGCCGTATCGGAAGACGGCAAGTGGACGGCTTCCGGGAAAATGGTGATCATGTAACCATGAATTTGCCTATCTTTGAGCCCTGAAAGAAGCGGCTATGCGGACAAAGAAAAGAAAGATACTCATTATCTATACGGGAGGAACCATTGGAATGGTTCGGGATGCGGCCACGGGGGCCTTGTATCCTTTTAAATTCGACCAATTGATGGAAGCCGTTCCCGGCTTGCGGCTGTTGGAGGTGGAAATAGACGCTTACTGCTTCCCGGAACTGATAGACTCTTCCGATATGGGGCCCGAGGGATGGGTGCACATCGGACAGGTGATAGAGGACAACTATGCGGCTTACGACGGATTTGTGGTGCTACATGGCACGGACACTATGGCGTACACGGCATCGGCCTTGAGTTTCATGCTCGAAAATCTGGGCAAGCCGGTAATCTTGACCGGATCCCAACTGCCGGTGGGTGTTTTGCGTAGCGACGGTAAGTCGAATCTGGTAAACGCGTTGGAAATGGCCGCCGCCACGGATGCGGACGGGGAGCCGATGGTGAGGGAAGTGTGCGTGTGTTTCGGCGACAGTCTTTTCAGAGGCAACCGCATCACCAAATACAGTGCCGAATGTTTCGACGCTTTCCGATCGGCCAATTTTCCGGTGCTGGCCAAGGCGGGCGTGCATGTGAAATGGTTCGAGGATATCAAGGACTATAGCCATACGCCGTCCGCACAACCGTTCAGGGTCCGGAAAAAGTTAGACAGCCGGGTACTCATTCTCAAGATTCATCCGGGCATGGCGCCCGATATGATGCGCTTTTTGTTGGAAAACAGTGAATTGCGAGGGATGGTACTGGAGACTTACGGATCGGGCAACGCCCCGACTTCGAAAGCATTTGTCGAAGCCCTGTCAGTAGCGGTCAGAAAACACATTCCGGTAATCAATGTCAGTCAGTGTGCCGAGGGTAGCGTGGAAATGGGCAAATACGCCGCCAGCACGCAGTTACGGGATTTGGGAGTGGTGTGTGGAAAAGACATAACCGCCGAGGCGGCGGTTACCAAAATGATGTATCTTCTGGGGCAGGAACTTTCCTATGAAGAAGTTTGCCGCCTTCTGGGAGAACCCTTGCGGGGGGAAATGGCCGGTCGATAGGGCGTGAATTCAACCAAGGTATTATTTAACGGACAAAGGAACCGTCCGTGAAAGTACATGATGGTGGCGATAGCCCTGAGATTGGTCGGAATGATGTACTTTTAGCGGACA